>CADEFY010000283.1 GCA_902826705.1 uncultured bacterium | reverse complement strand
CCTCCCCGGCCTATCTCGCCAACCCGCCTGCCAACGGCTATCCGCCGTTCGTCTCGTGGTGCCACCCGGCCTCGGGCGACTTCAACAGCTACGCGGCGACCGCGGATGCGAAGGAAGTCGTCAGCCTGATGGCGCTGATCACCGGCCCCGCATTCTCCACCTCGACGACCGAGTCCGACGTGGGCAGCACCACCGGCAACGAGGCGCTGTTCCAGGACGCCCTGCGCCGCGGATTCCGCATCTCGCCCGCCGGAGACCAGGACAATCACAACGCCAACTGGGGCTCCTCCACCGAGACGCGCACGGTCGCGCTCGCCTCGGGCCTCACCAAGTCCCAGATCCTGGGCTCACTGGCGATCGGCCGCAACTACGCGACGCAGGACCACAACGCCGTCGTGCAGTTCTCCGCCGAGGGCCGCCCGATGGGCTCCGCGTGGACCACGTCGCAGGGCGTGCGCATCGCGGCGCGCATCACCGACCCCGACGTCGCCGACGGCGTGGCCGAGATCGACCTGCTGCGCGGCATCACCGGCAGCTCCAATGCGGTCGTCGTGGCCACGAGCCTCGGCAGCTCCGAGTTCGCATGGCGTGAGCGCACCACGTTCCCGCCCGGCACCGAGGCGCACTACTACCTGCGCATCCGCATGAACGACAACGCCAACATCTGGACTGGCCCCGTGTACGTGACGTACGACCCGGCCGCCAGCACGGCGGTGGGCGACGTCGATGCATCGAACGGCCTGCGCCTGGCGGCGAGTCCCAACCCGGCCTATCACCAGGTGCGGGCGTCGTTCACGCTGCCGCGCGCCGCGATGCGTGCGGGGCTGTCGGTCTACGACGCCAACGGTCGCCACGTGAAGACGCTGCTCGACGGCCCGCTCGCCGCCGGCACGCACCAGCTCGCCTGGACGGGCACCGATGACCTCGGACGCCCCGCCCCGGCGGGCATCTTCTTCATGCGCCTCGACACCGACGGCCTGAGCAGGGTGCAGAAGGTCGTGCTGATGCGGTAGCGCCCGCGCGCACCCCGCTCGATGACGAAGCGCCCGGCTCCGCGAGGAGTCGGGCGCTTCGTGCGTGCGCGGTTCGGTGAACGAGGCGCTACGCCTCCGCCACCTTCTCGCGCGCCACATCCTGGGCGCGGCGCACCACCACGAGGAACGTGGCGGCCAGCATGATCACCGAGCCCAGCCACACCAGGTTGATGAACGGCTTGGTGCTCACCTCCACCGCCAGCACCTCACCGCCCGTCTGCTCGGCGCCGGGCAGGATCAGCGAGACACGGCCGCCCTCGTTGGGGTCGACGGCAGCGATCGAGATCTGGCCGCCGCCCGGGATGTAGTCCGCGGTCTTGGTCTGCTGGCCGCTCGCCATGTCCACCTCGAGCACAGGACGCAGCGGCACCGTGCGACCGCCGATGTTCGCGGTCACCTTGGCCACCAAGCGCACCTTCGCGCCCATCTCGCGCTCGAACTCCTCGAACGTGAAGCTCATGGACCCGAACTGGCGCGTCTCGCCCTTCTTGAACCACACGCCGCCGGCCCCAGGCTGGTCTCCGACCATCTCGAGCGGCGAGATGTACACGTCGTGCGTCATGAACTTCTCGACGTGTGGGGCCTTCATGTAGCCCTGGTTGTAGTCGCTCCAATAGAACTTGGTGTTGGCGGTGAACGAACGATCCTCGCCCTGCACGGCGATGATCGCGTGGTCCTTGCCCTCGCCGTCGCGGTCCATGCGCTCATAGGTGAGCCGGTAGCCGAGCGCGTTGCGCACCTCGCCCTTGGGCAGCTGCACCTGCGTCGACACGCCGTAGTTGCTCGAGGCGATCACGCCGATGATGAGCACGGCGGCGCCCAGGTGACCCAGGTAGGCCACACCATGCTTCCAGCCGCTCCGGAACCCGCGCAGGGTCACCACCACGTTGGCGGCGAGCGCGAACGCCATGGAGAACACGATCGCCACGGGCATCAGGTCGCGCACTCCCCACCACGCGGCCAGCGCCGTGAACGCCGCGGCGAACACCACCGAGGGCCACACCGAGGCCAGCAGTGCGTTGGGCTCGTGCTTGCGCCAGCGCAGCAGCGGCCCCACGCCGAGCAGCAGGCCCATGGCGATCGCGAGCGGCGCATTGACCAGGTTGTAGTAGCTGGTCTGCACGTTACTGGGGGGCCCGAACAGCCGCGTGATCAGCGGCGCGCTCATGCCCACTGCGACCAGTGCGCACATGAGCATGAACACGAGCTGGCCGAGCCACATGAACGACTCGCGCGAGAAGTTGCCCAGCGGCTCGGGGCTGCTCGGGATGTCACGCAGCCGCGCCACCAGCAGCCCGTAGCCCACCACCACACCCAGCGCGATGAACGCGAGCAGGAACCCCGACAGCCCCAGGTTGGCGAAGCTGTGCACCGAGAAGTCGGCCAGCACGCCGCTGCGCGTGAGGAACGAGGCGTAGAGCACCAGCACGTAGGACGTGATGGCCAGGAAGAAGTTGGTGCGCCGCAGCGCGCCCGTGACGCGCTGGATCAGCAGGCCGTGCACGAGCGCGATGTTGGACAGCCACGGGATCAACGAGCCGTTCTCGACTGGATCCCAGCCCCAGTAGCCGCCCCATCCGAGCACCTTGTAGGCCCACACGCCGCCCATGATGAAGCCGGTGGCCTGGATGGCCGTGGAGAACACGGCCCACGGCATGACCGGCTTGACCCAGCCATCGTAGTCGCGCCGCAGCAGCGCGGCGCACGCGATCGCGAACGGCACCACGAACGACGAGAAGCCCACGAACAGGATCGGCGGGTGGATCGTCATCCACCAATCCTGCAGCAGCGGATTGAGTCCGTTCCCGTCGGCCGGCACCTTGCCCTCGGCGAACATCAGGAACGGTCCGCGCATCACCGAGACGAGCGTGAGCATGACGAGCGGCAGGTTGATGAAGAACATCGACGGCACCTTGAGCGCGTGCCGCCAGCGCATGAGCACCAGCGCCAGCGACGCGGTGATCAGCGCCCACAGCAGGAACGTGCCCTCCTGCCCGCCCCAGAACGCCGCGTACACGTACTTGTTGGGCATCGCGCGTGACGTGTAGGAGGCCACGTACTGGTAGCGGTAGTCGTGCGAGAACAGGATCCACCACAGGAACGCCGCTCCTGCGACCAGGGCCGCCCACTGCAGCACGAACGCCGTGTGCCCGATGCTCTGCCGGAACGCCCAGCGCTGATGCTCCGGCGTTCCCGGCGCCGCCATCTGGCCGGCGGTGTCGAGCGTGGCCACCAGATACGCGGTCATCGCGGTGAGCGAGGCGAAGAACGCGAGCCACGTGAACGCCTGGCCTGCGTTGATCACGCCCATCTGCATGAGCGCGGGCGCCAGCAGTGCGAACGCGCCCAACAGCCCGGCCGTGGTGACGATGCGGGCTCGCTTCACGAAGCGGCCCCGGCCGACGCCTGCTTGGACTGCTCCTCGAGCGTCTGGTACTTGGACGGACACTTCACCAGCAGCTGCTCGGCCTCGAAGTGGTCGCCCTTGTAAGCGCCGATCGCCACGATGCTCACCGCCTGGTCGAAGTTGCCGGGGATCGTGCCGCGGTACACGACCGGCATGACGTCGCCCTTGTCGTCCTTCAATGAGAACGCGAGGTACTGTTCGTCGGCCTTGAGCACATAGTCCTTACTGGCCAGCGTGCCGTTGACCTGCACCATGCCCGACGATGCGGCGCGCGCCTCGGTGAATCCGATGTAGGGAGTCACCGTCTTCTTGAAGCTCGTCACGCCCACGGCGATGGCAACGGCGAGCAGCACGAGTGCGAGACCGGCCTTGAGGTTCATCGCTTCTCCATGTCCTTGAGGCGCTTCTCGACCCGCAGGATCCACACGAAGAGCATCCCCCACACCAGCAGCGCCGTGCCGAGCACGGTCAGATCATGCGCATCCAGCATGGGTCGCTCCGTTCAGAGGGTGAGTCGCTGCCGCTCGAGCCGCATCATGCGGACCTTGAGCGACTGCAGCCAGACGAACAGGACGGTGAAGCCCACGACCATCGCGCCGAACACGACGCGGATCCGCGAGTCCATCTCCACCTTGCCACGGTCATTGATGATCGGATCGGGATGCAGCGAGAAGTAGAGTCGCGGCACCACGAAGATCAGGAACGGCACCGCCACGAACGCGATCAGCGAGTAGATCGCGGACAGTCGGGCACGCTTGGCGGGATCCTCGAGCGACCCACGAAGAGCAAGATACGCGCCATAGATG
>CADEFY010000282.1 GCA_902826705.1 uncultured bacterium | reverse complement strand
GGAAGGGCGGAGCGCGGGGACCGAGCGAGGTGAGGGCGAGGGCCGCGGCGAGGCCGGAGATGCCGCCTCCGAGGATGGCGATGTGGGGGCTCATGCGTGTGCGGACCTCGGTGGGATCGGGAGCAGCCGGTCGGTCGGGGTGGGACGGTTCGGGAGTCATCGGCCACCGCGCCCCGGGCATGCACACGCTCGCACGCGAGGACCGGTCGCGTGCGGCACACACCCGGTGGGGACGGGCTGGCCCAAGGTAGGGCGGGGGTCGCTGCTCTGGCAACCCGGCGGAGGTGTATCATGCACCACCCTCGAGAGGCCGATGACGACCCAGGCCGCGGAACGTCGGCGGCCGCCTCGCCATGCCCCAGAACCCCCCCGGACCCGCATCCCGACCCCGGTTGCTCGCGGCGCCAGTCCTCCTGCTGGCGCTGGTGCTCGCGCTCGTCCTGCGCCTGCCTCACCTGCGCGGGCCGCTCGATGACCCGCACTCGTGGCGGCAGTGCGACACGGCCGAGATCACGCGCGGCTTCGTGCGCGACGGGATCGACGTGCTGCACCCGCAGGTCGCCTGGCTCGGGGCGCACCGCACGCTGATCTTCGAGTTCCCGCTTCCCGAGGCGCTCGCGGCGCTCGCGGGTCGCGCGTTCGGATTCGATCCGATCTGGGACCGCCTCGTCGCGCTGGGCTTCACGGCGATCGCCACGTATTACCTCTTCCTCGCCGCGCGCGAGATCGCGGGGCGCGAGGTGGCCCGCGTGGCCACCGTGATCTTCGCGTTCGTGCCGCTCCTGCAGTTCTACTCCCGTGCCGCGCACGTCGATCCATGCGCGCTCGCCGGGGCGCACGGCCTGCTGTACCACGCGCTGCGCGCCGCGCGCGGCGGCAGCGTGCGGCATGTGGCGGCGGGCGCGATCCTCGGCGCCATGGCCGCGATGGTGAAGGGCCCGTACCTGGCCCCGGTGCTGGGTCCGCTCGCGCTGCTGCTCGCACGCGCAGACACCCGTGGTCGGGTCTTCGGCGCCGCGCCGGTGGTGCTGAGCGCGATCGCATTCGTGGTGTGGCGGCGGCACGTCAACGAGGTCAACGCGCTCGCACCCGATTGGACTTGGCTGCCCGGCTACTACAAGGAAGTCGACCCGTGGTGGTGGTACGTGGGGGAGTGGTCGCAGCGCCTGCAGCTCGGCGCTTGGCGAACGCTCGCCCAGCGACTCGTGCTCGAGGTGGCCACGCCGGTCGGACTCGTGGTGGCGGCGATCGGGCTCTGGCGCGCGCCGCGCGATGCCGGGGCGCCGGACGCCCGTGGTCCGATCGCCCTCTGGCTGCTCGCGACGCTCGCCTACCTCGCGGTGTTCTTCCCGCTCAACGTGCGCCACAACTACTACCAGCTGCCGTTCGCCGCTCCCGTCGCCGTGGCGGCTGCGGCCGGCATCGTGGCCGTGGCGGGTCACGCTGCGCGGCCCGCGCGTGCACTCGCGATGACCGGACTGCTCGCCGTGGTCGCGCTCGCATGTGTCGCGCCCGCGCGGCGCGGCTACTACCGTGTGGACGAGGTGCGCGTTCGCGCGGGCGAGGTGCTCGATCGGCTCACTCCGAAGGGTGCGCTGCTCGTCGCCGTGGATCGCGGCAGCGAGTACACCGATCCTCGGCTCCTGCATCGCGCCGACCGGCACGGCTGGGCGGTGAAGCCGGAGGATCTCGACGAGACGCTGCTCGCACGACTCGCGGCAGAGGGGGCGACGCATGTGGGCTGGGTGCAGGAGCCGGGCGTGGAGCGCCTGGTACCGCCCGCGTTCCTCGAGCCTCGAGCGGAGGCGCGTGAGGCGCTGCACGCGCGCGTCGACGGCGAGGATCGCGTGCTCGCCGAGGTCCACGTCTACGCGCTCCCGGCGGCGGGAGCCGAGCGATGATGCGCGGGCTCGCACGGCTGCTGCTCGGGGCCTTCTCGCTCGTGGGCCTGGGCACGTTCGTGGGACTCGCCGTGCAGCGGGTGCCGTACCCGCTCGAGCTCGACTGCATCGAGGGCGTGATGCTGGACCACATCACCCGGCTCGCGCAGGGGCAGCCGATCTACGTGGAGCCCACGCTGCGGTTCATCCCGCTCGCGTACATGCCGGGTTTTGCCGCCGCCAGCTCGCTGATCACGCGGCTCGCGGGCGAGCCGGCGTTCTGGCAGCCGCGCGTGCTGTCGTTCATCTCCACGCTCGTGCTGCTCGGCCTGATCGCGTTCCTCGTGCAGCGCGAGACCGGACGGCGCAGCTTCGCGCTCGGCGCTGCGGGACTGTTCGCGCTGGGATTCGGCTTCACGGGCGGGTGCTACGACGTGGCGCGCCCGGACTCGCTCATGCTCGTCCTCTCGTTCGCGGGGCTGGCCGTGCTTCGCCACTCGCGCGGACGCGCGGGCGCGATCGTCGCCGCGCTGCTGTTGACCGCGGCGTTCTTCACCAAGCAGCACGCGATCTGGTTCATCTTCGGCGCGATGGCGCACCTCGCGCAGACCGATCGCCGCCGTCTCGTGAGTTTCGGCGTCACCGCGCTGGCCGGCTGCCTCGGCGGCTATCTGCTGCTCACGGCATGGCTGGGCGAGTGGTTCCGCGTGTTCACGTGGTCGATCCCCAGGGGCTGGTCAGAGCTCGATCGCGGCCGCATCCAGTACTACCTGGGGCACGGCATCTTCGGGGCGCTCGGCGCCTTCTCGATCCCCCTGCTCATCACGCTCGGCTCGGCACGACGTCCGTGGCGCGGGCCCGTGGGCCTCTGGCTGTGGACCGCGGCGGCCGCCGTGGCCACCGGGCTCATGGCGACGCTCGACTCCAACGCCTATCGGCATCTGTTCACGCCGACGCTGCTCGCGTTCTGCATCGCAGGGCCGATCGCGCTCCAGGTGCTGGCGGAGACGCTGCGCGAGGCAGGCCGCGAGGACCGCGGTTGGGGGGACACCGCGGCCATGCTGGTGTTCGCAGTGGCGTTCGTGCCGCTGTTCTACCCCACGCACACGCAGCTGCCGCACCCGCGCGCGCTCGAGGCGCATCACGAGCTCATGGCGCGGCTGCAACTGCTGCCGGGCGACGTGCTGATGCCGTACCACGGCTGGTACGCCCATCACTCGGGACACTCCACCTCGCTCCACATCATCGCGCTCGATGACATCGCGCGCTCACGGGGCAACTCCATCCTGCGTCGGGATCCCGAGTTCCTGCGCCGCATGTTCGCCCCGCTCCGCGAGGGCCCGCACCGGCCCACGATCGTCACCGACCGGCCACTCGCCTCGAGCGGCGACCTCTGGCGTGACATCGAACCGGGTTACCGGCTGGCGGACTCGCTCGGGTGGATCACCGATGCGCTGCGGCCGGTGACCGGCAACCAGTTCGGTCCCAGCCTCGTCTTCGAACCCCGGCCCTCGTCTGCGGCGCCGGGAGACGGCGAGATGAGCCGGGCCCGGATCCCGCGCCCGTGAGCCGTCCGCTCGCCGTCGTGAGCGTGGACGTGGATCCGGTCGACCTGCACCTGGCGGGCTACGGATTCCGCGCGCTTCCGGCCGATCCGCTCGTCATGCGGACCGCGCTGCCGCGGCTGCTCGAGCGCTTCGCGGCGGCCGCCTTGCCGGCGACGCTCTTCGTGGTGGGGCGCGAGGCGGCGGAGCATGCGGCGCAGCTGCGAGCGGCCGTGGCGCTCGGCCATGAGATCGCCAGCCACACGTGGTCGCACCCGCTGCGCTTCGCCGCGCTGCCGCCCGCGGAGCAGGAGGACGAACTGCGCCGCTCGCGCGAGGCGCTCGTGGCGGCGTCCGGGAGCGAGGTGGTGGGCTTCCGGGCGCCCAATTTCGACATGGACGAGCGAGCGCTCGCACGGCTCGCCGAGTGCGGTTACCGCTACGATGCCTCGGGCTACCCCTCGCCCATGCTTCTGCCGGCGAGACTCGTGCTCGCGCTCAAGAGCCGCAGCCCGCGCGAGGTGCTCTCGATGTCGCCGTGGCCGTTCACATGGCGCCGCGCGCCGCATCGCTGGTCGCGCGGCAGCGCATCGCTCATGGAGTACCCGGTCGCGGTCACCCCCCGACTGCGCATGCCCGTGTACCACACGCTGCGGCACTACACGTCGGACGCGGCGTTCGAGCGTCACCTCGATGGCTTCGTGCGTCGCGGCGAGATGCTGTCGTACGTGCTGCACGGAGTCGATGTGCTCGGATCGGCGGACGACCGGGTGGACCCGAGGCTCGCCAGGCACCCGGGCATGGAGCGTCCGCTGTCGCAGAAGCTCGCGACCCTCGACCGCACGCTGGCCGCGCTGGCCGCGCG
>CADEFY010000281.1 GCA_902826705.1 uncultured bacterium | reverse complement strand
GAGGCGACGCCGGCCGGCGGGGCGGCATCGGCGGACGGGGCCCCGCCGCCACGGCGGCGGCCGCACCCAGTGAGCCGATGCGCCTCTCGGGACTCGCACTCGCCGGCGCCAATCGCCGGGCCGAGGCCGGGCCTGACGACGAGGACGGCATCGTCACCGCCGAGGAGATCGCCGCACTCGACCTGCGCGGCGTGGAGCGCGTGGTGCTGTCGGCCTGCCGCACGGGCGTCGGCGACGTGCTCACGGGTGAGGGCGTGACCGGGCTGCGCCGCGCCTTCCGAGTGGCGGGTGCGCGCACGCTCGTGATGAGCCTGTGGGAAGTGGACGACCGCGCCGCCGCCGACTGGATGCGCAGCCTGTACGCGAACGACGCGCGCGGTCTGGATGCGGCCGCCGCCGTGCGCGCCGCCTGCCGCGAGCAGCTCGTGACGCGACGTGCCGCAGGCGCCAGTGTCCATCCCGCCTACTGGGGCGCGTTCGTGGCCGTCGGCGAAGGGCGCTGAGCCCGGCGCGGCTGCCCATCCGTGCCGCGGGCGGGTATCCTCATCGGCCCCGCAGTGCCGCAGTGCCTCCCGCATCCCGTGTCCCGAGGGAATCCATGTCGACGCATCCCGACTGGCCCGTCGCGTTCTTCGACGACGACTACCTGCGCATCTATCGACCGCAGTTCACCGAGGCGCGCACCGCGGCCGAGGTCGACTTCATCGAGCAGGCGCTCGAGCTGCCGAGCGGCGCCGCGGTGCTCGACCTGGCCTGCGGGTTCGGCCGCCACGCGATCACGATGGCGTCGCGCGGACACGCCGTGACCGGGCTCGACTTCAACCCGCGCTACCTCGAGATCGCACAAGCCGAGGCGTCGCGCGCGGGCGTGCGTGTGGAGTGGCTGACGGGCGACATGCGCGCGCTGCCGCCTCCCGCGCGCTTCAACGGCGTGTACTCGTACTTCACCTCGTTCGGCTACTTCAGCGACGAGGACAACGAGCGCGTGCTGGCCGAGGTGGCGCGTGTGCTCACGCCCGGCGGACGTTTCCTGCTCGACGTGATGAACCGCGACTGGCTGCTCACGCACCCGCAGCAGCGCACGTGGCAGCAGCGCGACGATGGCGCGCTCCTCATGGAGGAGACCGCACTCGAGCTCGAGTCCTCGCGCGTGGTCTCCCGGCAGATCCTGATCGATCCCACCGGTGGGCCGCAGGTGACCAAGGAGTTCTTCCTGCGCGCCTACACCTGCGCCGAGCTGACCGCGCTGCTCCGCCGCCATGGACTGCATGTTCGCGCGGTGCATGGCAGCGCGGAACGCGAGCCCTACTCGACCGACAGCCGCCGTCTGATCCTGCTCAGCGAGCGGATCGGCTGATCCCATGGCCGACGGGCTGCGCACCCGCCTCGGCGAACTCGTGCGGCAGCGCCGCAGCGGCGGCGGGGTCCCGCCGCGCATCGAGGACGGACCGGCGCCTGCGGCCAGGCGCCGCGCGCGCGTGGCGCGAGCGAGCGATCCCGATGCCACACCAGAGGAGGCCGGTGTCGAGGCGTTCCTCCCTGGCGGGGAGTGGCGGCACGCGCAGCACGGCGTGGTGTACGTGCACGAGCGCCTGCGCTCGGGGTTCGAGAAGCGCAGGGCGTACTGGGGGCGGCTCGAGGCGCCCCCGGAACACGAAGCCGGGCTGCTGCGCATCGCGGCCGCGGGTCTCGAACGCGCGCTGTTCCTGGATCTCGAGACCTGCGGTCTCGGCGGCAGCATGGTGTTCCTCGCCGGAACGATGCACTGGAACGGCGAGGACTTCGTGCTGCGCCAGTACTTCGCGCGCCACTACGGCGAGGAGGCGGCGCTCGTCGCGGCCGTCGCCGAGCAGGCGCGCGGCTTCGAGAGCCTCGTGACGTTCAACGGCCGCTCGTTCGATGGGCCGCAGCTCGTCTCACGCGCGACTGCCCACCGCGTGGAGCTCGCACTGCCCGCGCACCATCTCGACCTGCTGCACGTGTCGCGGCGCCGCTGGAAGACCACACTGCCGGACTGCCGGCTGCAGACGCTCGAGCGCCACATCTGCCGCCGCCGCCGCTCGGGCGACGTGCCGAGCGAGGAGGTGCCCGAGCTGTACCACGACTATGTGCGGCGCGGGGACGCCTGGCGGTTGGTGCCGGTCTTCCACCACAACCTGCTGGACGTCATCACCATGGCCGAGATCCTGCACGCCCTGTGCCGGCCGGAACGCCCGTCCAGCGCGGCGAAACGCGATGCGGAGGGCTGAGAACTGGCCATTGACTCGCGGCTCCGCGCGCCCGGATACTTGGCCTCCGCAGCACCGTCCGTGGGCCGTTCCGCCGAGTGCATCACGTGCCAGAGACCTCCGGTGGTATGCAAGTCGCTTCCGTTGGCCGTGTCCGTCCGCCTCGTCGCCTGAGTCGCCTCAGCAGGTGCGCCTGCTGAGGCATTCGTGTTCTGGTCCACTCCGTTCCACCCGTCGCACCCCGGAGGCAGCAGCGCGCCATGGCTATGGGAGAGGACGAGAGCATCACCTGTGTGGATTGCGGTCAGGAGTTCCTGTTCACCTCGGGTGAGCAGGCCTTCTATCGCGAACGGGGCCTGACCAACCGGCCCACGCGTTGCAAGAACTGCCGCGACGCGCGCAAGCAGGGTCGCGGTGAGGGCGGCGGCCACGGTGGTGGCTACGGTGGCGGCGGTGGATATGGCGGCGGCTACGGTGGCGGCGGTGGCGGCTATGGCGGTGGCGGTGGGTACGGCGGCGGCGGCGGTGGACAGCGCCAGATGTACGACGCGGTCTGTTCGCAGTGCGGCGTCGAGACCCAGGTGCCGTTCCAGCCGACGTCGGGCCGGCCGGTGCTGTGTCGCGACTGCTTCAACGCCTCCAAGGGCGGCGGCGCGGGCGGCGGTGGCCGCGGTCCGCGTGGCGGCGGGGCAGGAGGCGGTGCGCCACGGCCGCGTCCGCAGGCCCCGATCTCGAGCGAGGGCCGGCAGCAGGGCACGGTCAAGTGGTTCAATGACGCCAAGGGGTTCGGCTTCATCGCCACCGACGCCGGCGAGGACATCTTCGTCCATTTCTCGGCGATCGCCTCGGACGGGTTCCGTTCGCTGGCCGAGGGCGAGCGCGTGGAGTTCGATGTCGTCCCGGGACCCAAGGGGAATCAGGCCTCCGCGGTCACCAAGGTCTGAACTGAAGCGCTTTCCAGCGAGTGCCGATGACTTCGGGGCAGGGTCCGCGCCCCGGGCCGACAGGTCCGGTGTGCAGCCCTGCCCCGATCCTCACCGCCGATAGGGACATCGATGATCGAGACGGTTCGCGTCTTCACGGGGCTCAGCGAGGAGTTCGTCGAGCTCTTCATGAAGCACCACCCGGTGTCCGCCACGGACGCCGGGATCCATGACTATGACCACCTGATGCCCGACGACTCGCCGGAGGGCCTCAAGGAGCGTGCGGCGTGGCTGCGCGACCTCGAGCAGCGGCTGGTGGCCTCGGTGCCGTGGGACGAACTGCCGATCGAGCCGCGCGTCGACTACGCATTGCTGCGTTCACGCATCAGCGCGATGCGCGCCGACCTCGAGGAGATCAAGGTCCACCAGAAGTCGCCCGCGCTCTATCTCATGCGCGCGTTCCAGGGCGTGCACCTGCTGCTGTCGCGACAGTACGCACCGCTCGACGAGCGCAAGGAGGCCGCGGTCGCGCGTCTGATGGCGCTGCCCGACTACCTCGAGGGCGCACAGGCCAACTTGCAGATCGTGCCTCCGGCGCTCCTGCAGATCGGCATGGACCTCGCCAGTCAGGGGCCGGGGTTCGTGGACGATGTCGTGCGCACGCTGCTGCGCGGATTCCCGGCCGAGGGGGAGCGGCTGGAGCACGCGGGCAGCCGCGCACGCACGGGGTTCCTGCGGTTCCGCGAGCACCTCGAGAAGCAGCTGGCCCCCAAGGCCGAGGGCAGCTTCGCGATCGGTGAGCGTTGGATGAACTACAAGCTCGAGCGTGAGCACCTGCTGCCCTGGACATGCACCGAACTCGAGAAGATCGGCCGCGAGCATGTGGAGCACGCACGCATCATGCTCGAGGAGGAGGCCAAGCGCGTCGATCCCAGGCGCGACTGGCGTCAGCTGATCGCCGATGGCTACGAGCGCAGCCCGGAGTCCAACTGGCTGCGCGAGACGTACGTCACCGAACTCGACCGCGCCAAGCGCTTCGTGCAGGAGCGTCGTCTCGTGCCCATGCCGCCGAGCGAGCGGCTCGATGTGCTCGACACACCCGGGTTCCTGCGCTCCACCCACCCGTACGCCACGTACCAGCCACCTGCGCCGTTCGACGCGG
>CADEFY010000280.1 GCA_902826705.1 uncultured bacterium | reverse complement strand
TCGTCGCGTGGCTCATCGGGGGCTGACCTTCTGCTGCTGGCGGATGTAGTTCACCAGGTCCCAGCCGTTCTGCTGCGTCAGGACATTGCCGTACGAGGGCATGATCGCGCCGCCGTGCCGGATGTACGTGTAGAGATAGCCATCGGTGCGGCCGCGCGAGGACTCCGCGAGCAGATCGGGCGGCGGGATGAACTTGGCGGCGATCGGACCGTGTCCGGCCATCGACTTGCCGTGGCAGCTCCAGCAGACCGTGCCGAACAGTGAGTCGCCGCGGGCGATCGACGCCTCCGTGGCGGGCACGGGATTGATCATCTTCACGCCGGCGACTTCGTAGGGCGCCATGTCGTAGCTGTGCACATCACGCCCGATCGTGGGCACGGCGAGCGAATCCGGCCCGCGTGCGTTGGTCGCCCTGCCCGTCAGCGGGTCCACCTGCTGCGGATCGATCGCGATGCTGCGGCGCATGTCGCGGATCGGCGGATACGCGAGCGTGGTCAGGGCGCGCTTGCCGTCCTCACAGCCCTGCTGGAACGAGGCGGCCCAGAGCGCGACGAGCCCGACGAGGAACCATCTAGGCATGGACCTGCACCTCCTCGGCCTCGTGCCCCTTGAGCATCTCGGCGACACGCGGCGCGACATCCGGAGCGCACGGCACCCAGATGCCGATGCGGTCCTCCTGGAAGCGCGGGTCGTACGGTGCGACGGCCTTGGTCTGCGGCAGCCGCGCCAGCGCGAGCATGCCTAGCAGATTGGAGAGTCCCGCGATCAGGATCATCGACTCGTAGCCGATCACGACGAAGCCCGGGAGCGAGAACAGCTCCTTGCCACCCACCACCAGCGGCCACGAGTGCACCGTGTACCAGCAGAGCGCGAAGCCGCCGAGGCAGCCGAGGAACCCGCCCACGAACGTGATCCAGCGCACGAGCGAGGGACCCTGCTCGAGCGCATGCTCGATGTCGTGGTGCGGCACGGGCGAGAACACACTGAGCCGGGTGTGTCCGGCCTGGCGCAGCGCGGTGACCGCGCTGGCGGCGTCGTCGACGTAGTAGTAGATGCCCATGACGCCGAAGAACTTGGGCGGCTTGGGGTTCAGGAGGGGCGCCAGCAGCTTGTCCAGCATCAGTGGGCCCTCCGTCTCGGCGCGGGCAGCGTCTCCTTGATCTCGGCGACCGAGAACGCGGGGAGCGTGCGCACGAACACGAGGAAGAACATGAAGAACCAGGCGAACGAGCCCACGATGAGCGCCACCTCGGTGATGCTCATCTTGTAGTAGAACCAGTTCGCGGGGTTGAAGGACCGCGTCAGCGACGTGACGATGATCACGAAGCGCTCGAACCACATGCCCACGTTGACGAACAGGCAGAGCACGAACAGCGCGGTCATGTTACGGCGGAAACCCTTGGACCAGAGCAGCAGCGGGAACACCACGTTGCAGCTGAACATGATCCAGAACGCCCACCAGTAGTGGCCGGTGGCGCGGAACCAGAACACATCGCGCTCGGCCTTGCTCGGTCCGTACCAGGCCATGAAGAACTCGGTCAGGTACGAGTAGCCGACCATGGTGGACGTGAGCAGCACGAGCTTGGCCAGCTTCTCCATGTGATCCAGCGTCACGATGTGCTTGAGCTTGAACACCGAGCGGATCGGGATCAGCAGATTGATCACCATGGCCACGCCCGAGAAGATCGCACCAGCCACGAAGTAGGGCGCGAAGAGCGTGGAGTGCCAACCCGGCGTCTGCGCCATCGCGAAGTCCCACGAGACGACGCTGTGCACCGAGAACACGAGCGGCGTGGCGAGCGCGGCGAAGAACAGATACGCGCCGTAGAAGTGCTTCCACTGGTAGTTGGCGCCGGTCCACCCGAACGAGATGACCGTGGTGAGCAGCTTGCCGATCGGGTTCTTGGTGCGGTCACGCAGCGCCGCCACGTCGGGGATCAGACCGACGAGGAAGAAGATGCTGGACACCGTCAGGTAGGTGTTGACCGCGAACACGTCCCACTCGAGCGGCGAGCGGAAGTTGGTCCAGATCTGGCGCTGATTGGGGTACGGGAACAGCCAGTAGTCGAACCACGGCCGGCCCGTGTGGATCGCCGGGAACATGGCCGCGGTGAGCACGCCGAACACCGTCATCGCCTCCGCGACACGATAGACGGCGCGGCGGAAGTGCGAACGGAAGAGGAACAGCACCGCCGAGACCAGCGTGCCGCAGTGCGCGATGCCGACCCAGAAGACGAAGTTGGTGATGTCCACGGCCCACATGACCGGCCGTTGGAAGCCCGAGACACCCCAGCCATGCACGATCAGGTTGCGGACGAATCCGAGTGCGATCCCGAGGATGAGCAGGTCGGCCAGGAAGATCGCCCACCACAGCTTGCCGGGCGGGCTGATCAGCTTGAAGACATCGTCGTTGAGCGACTTCTGCGTGACCGGCTTGAGCTCGGGGTCGTTCGCGTCCATCGCCGCGGTCGTGGTCGAGTGGCTCACGCGTGCTCCTCGGCGGCCGTGCTGCGCTGGATGCGCTGCAGGTAGGTCACGCCCGGCTTGGTGTTGAGTTCCTCGAACACCCAGTACTTGCGCTCCCCGAAGCTCTTCACATGCACGGCGCTCTCGGGGTCGGCCAGATCGCCGAACGTGATCGCCTGGGTCGGGCACGACTGCGAGCACGCGGTCTGGATCTCGCCGTCGCGCACGTCGCGACCCTCGTCCTTGGCGTTGCCCTTGCCCTCGAGGATGCGCTGGATGCACATGGTGCACTTCTCCATCACACCCTTGGAGCGCACGGTGACGTCGGGGTTGAGCTGCCAGTTGAGGGGCGACGGGAACGAGAACGTGGGTTTCTCCGGCGCCGAGTAGTCGAAGAAGTTGAACGCGCGCACCTTGTAGGGGCAGTTGTTGGAGCAGTACCGCGTGCCGACGCAGCGGTTGTACACCTGCGCGTTGAGCCCCTCGGGGTTGTGGTACGTCGCGTACACGGGGCACACCATCTCGCAGGGTGCGTCGGAGCAGTGCTGGCACATCATGGGCACGAAGCGCACGTCGCTGTGACCCGGCTCGAGCCGCTCCTCGAAGCGGTCGATGCGGATCCAGTTCATCTCGCGGCCGCGCTTGACGAGTTCGGGCCCGACCACCGGGATGTTGTTCTCGGCGTTGCAGGCGACGACACATGCACCGCAGCCGGTGCATGTGTTGAGGTCGATCGCCATCGCCCAGCGGTGTTTGGCGTTCTTGTAGCTGCCCTCGGCGATGGGATTGCGCCGCGGACTGCGCACCTGGTGCTTGCCCTCGTACGCGGACATCGCGTGCGCGGGCTCGCGGTAGTCGTCGGGCCGCGCCATCGGTTCGGTGTGCTTGCCGGGCCGAGTCTGCGACGGGTGCACGTCATGCACGCCCTCGCCCGCCGGGTAGTGGCCGGGGAACGGCGCCGCGTGGCTGCTGTCGCCGTGCGCTGCGCCGTGCGCGCCATGACCGTGCGTGCTCCCCGCGCCGGCCGCCGTGCCGAGCAGCGCCGCGATCGGGATGATCTGCGCGATGTGGCGGTCGTGCTGATGCTTCTCGTGCTGCTGCTCGTAGAGCGGCATGGCCGAGGTCCCGCGCGTCACCCTGGCGTTGGCCGCCTGGTACGCGAGTGCACCCGAGCCGGCGTCGAACACCTGCGGCACGAGCGCGAACGCATTGACGCCGCGGCCCTTGGCGTAGCGGCCGTAGCTCGTGTGCCCCTGGCCGAGCGCGATCGACACGGTGTCCTTGCGGATGCCGGCGTACAGATAGGCCGGCGCCTCGACGGCGCCGGCGGCGGTCTCGACCCGCACCGCGTCGCCATTGCCCACACCGATCGCCTTGGCCGTGTCGGGGTGCAACTCGACCCACGAGCCCCACACGGTCTTGCTCGTCATGTCGGGCAGCTCCTGCAGCCAGCCCTTGTTGGCGCCGCGCCCGTCGTAGAAGTGGCTCGAGGGCGTGATCACCAGCGCCAGGTCCCCCTCGCCCGTGCGCACGGGCGCCTCGAACGCGGGAGCCCCCAGCCAGCGCACCGGCTGCGCGGCGACGGGTTCGTGCACGCCGCCCTGCTGCAGCGACTGGTTCCAGAAGGTCTCGAAATCGCGGCCGGCGCCGAACCGTGCGTGCAGCGGCTGCCAGCGCGCCTTCACGAAGTCATGGAACGTGTCGGGCCACGCCGCACCCTGCCCCGCGGCCTTGCCGATCGCGATCAGCGCATCGCCTGCGGGACGCGCGTCGAACATGGGCAGCGGCCGCATGGCGGCCTGCTGCAGCGACCACACGCCGCGCACATGCGTCGCGTCGCCGAAGCTCTCGATCGCG
>CADEFY010000279.1 GCA_902826705.1 uncultured bacterium | reverse complement strand
CCAACGGCTCGGCGTTCGAGGGCCAGGGCAACGTGCAGGGCTTCTCGTTCGCCTACCGCGTGCCCCAGGTGCCGGTGAGCGTGTTCGTCGGCCGGCGCGTGTCGCGGCTCGAAGGCGAGAGCGACTCGTTCGGACGCACGGTGGGCACGGTGGCCTCCAGCCCCAGTGCGCCGCTCGTGGGTGCGGCCACCGTCACGCGCAACAACGCGCAGAGCACCGAACTCGAGATCGGTGAGACACGCTATGGCGTGCAGGCGGACTTCGGCGCGAGCGATGCGCGGTTCCGGCCCTTCTCCCGGCTCGTGTTCGAGCGCATGACGTGGCAGCTCGACGGCCCGCCCACGGGCGGCGCCGGGTTCGGCGGCACGATCGGCGACCTGACCACCAGTGGCTTCTCTCGCGCAGGACTCGGCCGTGCGGAGATGGAGGGATGGTCGCTGGCGGTGGGGATGGCCTTCTAGCTCAGCGCTCGCGGGCGCGGCGGATCGCCAGTCCCACGTCGGCCGGTCGAAGCTCGAGCAGGTTGCCGAGCCGGCGGGCGAGGATGCTCTCGTCACTCGTCAGTTCACCGTCGGCGAGCACGACGCGCCAGACGACCTCGGCGATCGCGATGCGGCGTCGTTCATCGTACTCGCGCAGCAGCACGCTCGTGAAGTCGTGCAGCGAGATCGAGTCCCGCCGTGCCTGCTCGGCCTGCGCCAGCACCCGCTCGACCCCCGCGGCATCGAGCCCGAACTGCTGGCTCAACCCGTGGGCGATGGTGGCGTGCTCGAGCAGGTGCACCCGGTCGTCGGCGCTCGCGGACTCGAGCAGCAGCGCGGCCACAGCCACCTCGGGCGGGTGGGAGCGCACAGGCCCGCCGCCGGCGGGGCTCGGATCCCCGGCGTTCCCGATCAGCAGGTCCTTGAGTCGTTGCAGCACCAGCGCCTCCTCGGCTCGGGGTCGTGACAGATCACGATGCTCGCGTCCGGCAGGGTAGCGCACGGCGTGACGACGGGTCATGCCGCCACCACGCTCTTCGCTTCCGCTTGCGGGGCGACCTCGGTAAGCTCATGGGATGCGCACACGCGTGCTGGTGCTGGGGGCGGGGTTCGGCGGGCTCGAACTGTCCACGATGCTCTCGGAGGCGTTCGGTGACGCGATCGACGTCGTGCTGGTCGACAAGGGCGAGTCCTTCGTGTTCGGCTTCTCCAAGCTCGACGTCATGTTCGGGCGGCACTCCGCGGCCCACGCGCATCATGCATACCGCGACCTCGTGCATCCGGGCGTGCGCTTCGTGCGCACCCACGTGCGTGCCATCGATCCATCGGCGAAGCGTGCGATCACCGACCACGGCACGTTCGAGTCCGACATCCTGGTGGTGGCGCTGGGCGCCGACCTCGATCCCTCGGCGACTCCAGGCCTGGTCGAGGGCGGGCACGAGTTCTACACCGTGGCGGGGGCCGAGGCGCTGCGCCACGTCGTGCCGAGCTTCGAGCGTGGGGCTGCGATCGTGGGCGTGACGGGCCGTACGTTCAAGTGCCCGCCGGCTCCGAGCGAGACCGCGCTGCTGTTGCACGACCACCTGGTGGCGCGAGGCGTCCGCGGCGCCACCGAGATCTCGGTGGTCATGCCCTTCGGCCGCCCGATCCCGCCGTCACCCGAGACCTCCGACGCGATCCTCGAGGCGTTCGCCGAACGCGGGATCCGGTTCATCCCCGACCGCCTCGTCGTCTCGCTCGATCCCGCACGCCGCGTGGCGGTGCTGGATGACGGCAGCGAACTGCCGTACGGCCTGTTCCTCGGAGTGCCGCATCATCATGCGCCGGCGGTCGTGGCCGACTCCGGACTGCTCGAAGGTGCATGGATCGGCGTGGACAAGCAGACGCTCGCCACTCGATTCCCAGGCGTGTACGCAGTGGGGGACGTGAACGGGGTCGGGACCCCCAAGGCCGGAGTCTTCGCCGAGGGTGCCGCCCAGCGCGTGGCACACGCGATCATCGCGCAGATCACGGGCGGTCAGGAACCCGCCCCTTACAACGGTGCGGGGAGTTGCTACGTGGAGTTCGGCGGCCATCGCGTGGGCCGCGTGGACGTGCAGTTCCTCGCCGGACCCAGGCCCACCGGTCGATACCAGGCGCCCTCGGAGGCGCTGGTGGCCGAGAAGCTGGAGTTCGGCGCGAGCCGCATCCGTCGATGGTTCGGACGCAACTGGAGCCCGGCTCCCTGAGCCCAGGGCAGAGGAGGGACGCAGCCATGGCATCGAGGTTCCTGATCGAGATCCCCCACGAGGCGACCAAGGCGTCCTGCCTGCGCGCCATCGAGTCGATCCTCAAGAGCGGCTCGCACCTGGTCACGCAGGCCGACTGGGGCTGCAAGGACGGCGAGCACAAGTGCTGGCTCGTGGTCGAGATGGAGAGCAAGGACGACGCGCGCGCGATCATCCCGCCGGCGCTACGCACCCAGGCCCGCGTCACCCAGCTGAACGCGTTCTCGATGGCGGAGGTCGAGGCGATGCTGGGCACGCACGGCGGCTAGCTCCTGCGTCCTCGGGACACTCAACGCGCGCGGCTCCTCCTCGCCGCCCTCTTCGCGTCGTCTGCGGCCGACGCGCATGCGTTCGTGTTCTCCGCGCAGCACTTCAGCACCGGGCCGGGGTTCCATCACACGATCGCCGTGGGCGATCTGGATGGCGACGACGTGCCCGACGTGGCGATCCCCGATTCGCAGACGCCCGCGGTGACCGTGCTGCGCGGTCTTGGCGATGGCACGCTGGCGGCGTACGCCAAGTGGCCCACGTTCACCGAGCCCCAGGACGTGGTGATCGCCGACCTCACCGGCGATGGACTCGCCGACCTGGCGACCGCCGATTACACGAGCGGTGGTGTGACGCTGCTGCGAGGGCTCGGCAGTGGCGCGTTCGCGCCGCGCGAACTGCTCGCAGCCGGATCGGGCCTGATCGCGCTGATCGCCGTGGTGATCTTGGTGAAGCTCGCACCGTCGTTCCGGTAGAGCTGGTTGGGGACGCTCGAGTAGTTGACCGCGTACATATCGAGGTCGCCGTCGTCGTCGTAGTCCACCCAGCTCAGGACCTGGGAGTCGCGCGGGTCGGTCGCGAAGATGCCCGTGGTGATGGCGGTGAAGTCCGCGGAGCCCGTCTCGACGAGCTGGTTCTTGTACATGCGGTCGAGTCTCGTCGAGCCCACCGCGCCCGTGCCGAAGAACAGGTCGAGGTCGCCATCCCCGTCGTAGTCCGCCCATGTCGGGTGGTGGTGCGAGTCGGTCGTGGTCACCTGCGGGCCCGTCGTGACTTCGGTGAACGTGCCATCGCCGTCATTGTGGAACAACCGATTGCCGGTGACGATGCCGCCCTGGCCGAACAGCGCGGCCACGATCAGGTCCACGTGGCCATCGTTGTCGTAGTCGCCCCAGGCGCAACCCGTGCCCTTCAAGCCCGAGCCGCCGATCCCGGCTGTGGTGTTCAGGGCCAGCGCTCCCCCGCCCGTGCCCTGGAACAGCATGCCGCCGGCGCTCACCAGGTTCGACACGAAGCAATCCACGTCGCCGTCGTTGTCGTAGTCGGCCCACGTACTGCACGCGGAGTCCGAGTTGTCGAGCACCAACGGAACGCCGGTGACACGCACGAAGCTCCCCGCGTCGTTCCGGTAGAGCACGTTGTTGATGTCGGCGGCGAACCCCGTGGTCACGTACAGGTCCAGGTCGCCGTCGCCGTCGAAATCCACCCAGGTGGCGCCCGTGGAGAACGACACGTGCCCCGCGATGGCGGGCGATGCGACCGGGGTGAAGGGCTGTGCGCTCAGGGGCGTGGCGCTGCCGGCGGCCAGCAGCAGCACGGCGAGATCCGCGATGCGCGAACGGAGCATGACGCGATCGTGTGAGTGGCTCACGGGTTCGTCTCCTCGGGTTCCGGTGGCGGTGATGGGCACAGCCGGAATCATCGAGGAACAGGGCCACCCGCAGCCGAGTGCGGTGACGAACCGCCCGAGATTGTGACGAGCCGCCTGGGAGGCGGGGATCAGCAGCCGGTGGGGAACGCGATGCCCGGGCCCTGGTGGGGCCTCACCGGCCGAGCCGGACCAACTGGCGGGACTGCCGATGGCCGTCGGCAGTGATCTCGTAGAACAACACACCGCTCGATGTCTGATGCCCGGCGTCGTCGCGGCCGTCCCACGACACCGAGTGCGTCCCGGCCGGGAGCTTCCGGCTCAGATCGCGCACCACCCGGCCGCCGGCGTCGAAGATCCGGATCCCCACGTCTCCCTCCCGCCGCGTCGAGAATCGCAGCGCAGTGGCAACGCGGAACGGATTCGGTGCGTTCGGATGCAGGAGCAGGCCCGGCCCGGTCATGGGTCGATTCACGCCGGTCGTGTTGAGGTAGGTTGCGAACC
>CADEFY010000278.1 GCA_902826705.1 uncultured bacterium | reverse complement strand
CAGCAGAGCCTCGAGCGGTTCCGGGGCCAGCCCGAACTGCGGATCGTCGAGCCAGTCGCGCAGGGCCTGCGGGTCCGGCGGCGCGGCACCCGATGCCCCGGCCAGGGTGACTGCGAGCGCGTGAAGGCCGTCGCCCTGCGCGGGCAGCAGCGCCACGCACACCCCCTCGCCGCGCAGTCTCACCGCCACGGCGTCGAGCAGCGCGGACTTGCCCATGCCGGGCTCGCCGTGCACCAGCACCCGCGCCGGCGCTCCGGCGCTGCCGCGATGTGCCGCCAGCACTCGCTCGATCTCGCGCTCGCGTCCCACGAAGCGCACAGCGTCGAGCCGCGCGAGCAACGGGCGCTGCGCGGATGGAGACATGCGCGCCAGTGCCCGCACCACCGTGCGGGCGTCGCGCGGGCGCTCGGCCGGCGCGCTCGCCATGAGCTGCAGGATGAGCGACACGAGCGGTTGCGTCGCGCCCTCGCGCTCCAGCGCCCGCGCGTCGCTCGGCAGCTCCGTGCTGTCGGCGGACAGCTCGCCGCTTCGCGAGGAGTGCGGCAGCGCGCCGGTGAGCAGTGCGTGCATGGTGGCGCCGAGTGCGAACAGGTCGGTCGCGGGTGTGGCGCCGCTGCCGCGCCGCAGCTCGCCGGCCGCGTACCCCGGCGTGCCCGCGAACGCGGGCCGCTCGTGTCCGGCGACCGCGGCGAGCCCGAGGTCGACCAAGCGCACGTCATCGGGTGAGCCCGGGCTGACGAGCAGGTTGGCGGGCTTGAGATCGCCATGCACCACACCCGCGTCGTGCAGCGCGGCCAGCGCCTCGGCGGCGCGCAGCGCCACGCGGACCAGCATCTCGGGGTCGCCACGCGGCACCACATGATCCGCCGGCAGGCCTGGCACGAACTCCATGACCAGCACCGGCGTGGTGCCGCGTTCGAACACCAGGTCGCGCACCTCCACGAGCGCGGGGTGGCGCACCTTGGAGAGCGCTGCGAACTCGGCCTGCAACCGCGCCACGGCCTGCGCGTCGTCGGCGATGTGCACCCGTTTGAGTGCGCATGCGGCGCCCGTGGCGTGGTCGTGCGCCAGGCTCACGCTGCCCATGCCGCCCTCGCCCAGGCGGCGCAACTCGGTGAACCGGCCGGCGACGCGCGCGCTCACCGGCCCGCCGCCCCACGCGGACTGCGCCCGTGCGGCACGCGCGGCGTGGCGAAGGCGCTGTCGCCCAGCGCGAACGTGGCGAGTGACTCCAGCGCCATCACCGCCTGCGAGTCCGCCTGCACGAACGCCCCGAGCCGCAGTGCATCGCGGCAGTCGAGCACGCGCGGAGGCAGCGCCTCGCGCAGCCACTGGCGCGCGGCGACGAGCGACTCCGCGAGCGCGGGCGTGGGGGCGGGCGCACGCAGCACCACCAGCGCGCCGCGCCACAGCTCCGGCGCGGAGCGCAGCAGAGGCGCCGCGACGTGCGCCTGATCGCAGGGCAGACGCTTGCCGGCACTGAGCGCGTGCTCGACCGCGTCGCGCAGCAGGCGCACCCAGGCGAACGCATCGTGGCGCAGGGCCCTGATCTGGTCAGCCTCGTCTTCGACGCGACCGGCGAGCATGCGATGCAGCGAGGCGCTCTCGGCATCGAGCTGCGCCACGGGCACGGCCGCGATGTCCTGCGCGAGTCCCTCGAGCATGCGCGCATCGCGTTCGAGCGTGGCCTCGGTGAGCGGCGCGATCGCCGGCCGCGCACCGTCCAGGCCCCACCGCATCGCCAGGTCGGGTCGGTGCGACAGCAGGTGGCTGCGATAGCGTTCGGTCAGCGCACGCACGCGCGCCGCCGGCTCGGCGGCAGGCGCCGCGACCGCGGAGGCCGATGCGAGCATCAGCGCGAGTGCCAGCAAGGGCCCGTTCACGGGCGCGGTGTGACCCCTTTCACGAGCAGCATGGGATCATCCACCTTGAGCGGAGAAGTCGACAGGAACGCCTGTCCGTACTTCACTCCGATCTGCCAGCCCCAGTACCGCGCGTAGGACTCGAACGCCTCGCGCGGATGCGGCAAGTGCGCAGGGCGCGGTCGGTCGGGGTGATAGAACTGGGTCTGATGCTCGTCGATCGCCGCGAGCCAGTCCTCGGCCTGCTGCGAGATGTCCACGATCAGCGTGGGACGGGTGCCGGGCGGCACGAAGTAGAACCAGATCGCCTTGGCCTGGAACGGCTCGCCGGCGACCGGCGCCTTGGCGAGATGCGCCAGATTGTAGGCATTGGCCACCAGCTCGCCGCTCTTGTAGTGATCGTTGTGTCCGAGCCCGCGCCCGATCGGCAGGTCGTAGTAGGGCGCCAGCACCAGTTCGGGGCGGTACTTGCGGATCAGCGCCGCGGCGGCGCACCGGTTCTCGAACGTGTCCTCGACGCGGCAGTCGCCCAGGTCCATGCACTCGCGCTCGTCGATGCGCAGCCGCTCTCCGGCGCGGCGCCCCTCCTCGGCGCGGATCTCGGGAGTGCCCCAGCCCATGTCGCCCGAGGTCACATCGATGATGCCCGTGCGATAGCCGAGGTCCTTCATCTTGCGCAGCAGGCCGCCGCACCCGATCTCGGCATCGTCGGGGTGGGGGCCGAAAGCGAGCACGTCCACGGGCATCGGGGTTCTCCGCAACGAGGTCGGATGGGCGCGGCGCGGCGACTTCGCGAGCGGCGACTATAGCGCAGCCACCGCGGACGTTGGGATCGGGCTATGCTGCCGCCATGCTCTACTTCGCCTACGGCTCCAACCTCGATCCCGATCAGATGCGCCAGCACTGCCCCGACCACAAGGTCGTGGGGCTGGCCGCGCTGCGGGATCACCGCCTGGTGTTCCCGCGCACGTCGCACGACTGGGGCGGGGGTGTGGCCAGCCTGCAGCTCGCGCACAGCGCCACCCTATGGGGCATCGTGTACCAGCTCTCGGACGCCGACGTCGCCGCGCTCGACACCTACGAGGGTTGGCGTGCCGCGGGCGATCAGCACAACGTGTATGACCGCGAGACGATGTTCGTCGACCTGACACGGCCGGACGACGGCTCGTTCCCGCGCCGCCTGCGCGCGCTCGTGTACGTGGCGCGGCCGTCCAATCCCGCGCCGCCGTCGCGTCGCTACATGGACGCGATCCTCAAGGGCGCCCGGCACCACCGGCTTCCCGAGGACCACATCGCCATGCTGGAGCAGATCCCGACGGCGGGGTAGGGGCTAGGCGCGGCTTCCGGCCGCGATCGCTTCGACCTGCAGCCGCACCGACTCGCCTTCGACGTCCACCGACTTGGCATCCGCCGGCGCGTCGTAGTCGAAGCGCTCCACCAGGCACTCGCCGGCGATGAACGCCTCCCAGCGCCGTACCGCGTCGAGCAGCGCCGCCGGGCCGGTGAGCGACAGGCGGATGCGCGCTTCGTAGGCGAGGTCGAGGGTCTTGCGCTCGGCCTGCACGTGGTGCACCAACTCGCGGATGCGGCCCTCTTCGAGCAGCTCGGGCGTGAGTTCCGTGGCTACCACGACCACGCCGCTGCGTCCGGGCCCTGCGGACCAGCCCGGTCTGGCCTCGAGGCGCACCATGATCTCATCCTCGGCCACGGTGATCGTGGTGCCCTCCACGGTGAGCGGCATCTCGCCTCTCTCGGCCAGCGTCCGCCGCACCTCGGCGGGATCGAGCGCGGCGAGCGCGGCCCCCAGCTTGGGGAGCTGCTTGCCCAGCTTGGGTCCGAGCTTCTTGAGATCGGGCTTCACCTGGTACGTGACGTACTGGTCGCCCGCCGTGGTGAACTCGACCGACTTGAGGTTGAGCTCCTCGGCGATCAGCGCTTCATGCGCGCGCAGGCGCGCCGCCTGTTCGGCGCGCGCCACGATGATCTCGGCCTTGGCGAGCGGCTGACGCACCTTGAGCTTGGCCGCCGTGCGCGCGGCACGGCCGGCAGACACCAGGTCGCGCACCTGCCCCATGACGTCGGCGAGCGACTCATCGATCAGCTCGGCATCGTGAACCGGGAACTCGCACAGATGCACGCTGGCCGGTCGCGAAGCCTGCGTCGCGCCTTCGAACCCCAGGCCCGTGAGGGTCTGGTACAAGGTCTCGGCGTAGAAGGGCGTGAATGGCGCGAGTAGCTGCGACAGCGTGAGCAGGCACTCATGCAGAGTCTGGTACGCGTCCCACTTGTCCTGGGACTTGTCGCCAGTCCAGAACCGCGGCCGTGAGCGCCGCACATACCAGTTGCTCAGCGCATCGACGAACGCGTTGAGCCGACGTGCTGCAGGGAAGTTCTCGAAGCGGTCCATGTGGTACCGCACGGCCCGGATCGTGAGATGCAGCTCTGAGACGATCCATCGGTCCAGCTCACTGCGTGCCGCGACCGGCCGCGGGCTGGCGGCAGGCTCGAACGCGCCGATGTTCGCGCAGA
>CADEFY010000277.1:1204-4410 GCA_902826705.1 uncultured bacterium | reverse complement strand
TTGACCCTCGGCGTGGCGGATCCGTAGTGTCGCGCGCCCGTCACCGAGAGGAGTGCGCATGAGCGTCCGGGTCCGATTCGCCCCCAGCCCCACCGGCTTCCTGCATGTGGGGGGCGCGCGCACCGCGCTGTTCAACCAGCTGTTCGCCCGCTCGCAGGGCGGCGTGTTCGTGCTGCGCATCGAGGACACCGACACCGAGCGCTCCACGGACACCTCGACGCAGGCGATCTTCGACGCGCTGCGCTGGCTGGGTCTCACGTGGGACGAGGGGCCGGGCGTGGGAGGAGAGCACGGCCCGTACTTCCAGAGCGAGCGCGGCGAGCACTACCTCGCGGCCCTGCGCCGGCTCGAGGCGGCGGGCGCGGCCTACCCGGCATACGAGACGCCCGAGGAACTCGAGGCGATGCGCGAGGCGCAGACGCAGCGCGGCGAGTCGCCGCGCTATGACGGGCGCGCGCGCGACCTGAGCGGCGCCGAGCGCGCGGCGTTCGAGGCCGCAGGACGCCGGCCCGCGTGGCGGTTCCGCCTGCCAGCCTCGGGCGAGACCGCCTGGGACGACATCGTGCGCGGCCGCATCGCATTCCAGAACGAGGTGCTCGACGACTTCGTGCTCGTGCGTTCGGACGGACTGCCCACCTACAACTTCGCATGTGTGGTGGACGACATCGCCATGCGCATCAGCCATGTGGTGCGCGGCGATGACCACATCTCGAACACGCCGCGTCAGTTGTTGATCTACTCCGCGCTCGCAGCCGCGCCGCCGCGTTTCGCGCACGCGTCCATGATCCTCGGCCCCGACGGCAAGCGGCTCTCCAAGCGGCATGGCGCCACGTCGGTGGAGGCGTTCGGTGAGCAGGGGATCGTGCCGGAGGCGATGGTCAACTTCCTCGCGCTGCTCGGCTGGGCGCTCGACGGCAAGACGGAGTTGTTCACCCTCGCCGAGCTGGAGCGTGTCTTCACGCTCGAGCGCGTGGGCGCCAATCCGGCGGTGTTCGACACGGCCAAGCTCGAGTGGATCAACGCGCAGCACCTCAAGCGCCTCGCCGAGCCCGACCGCATCGCGCGCGTGACCGCCTTCCTGCGTGCGCGTGGCCACGACCTCTCGGGCCGGAGCGAGGCGTGGATCCGTGAGTTCGTGCATGCGCTCGGGGACCGCCTCAAGACGCTGGCCGATGCCGAGACCGTGGGCGGCTTCGCGCTCGCCGAGGATGTGACCTACGAGCCCGACGCGTGGGCATCGCTGCTGCAGCGGCCGCAGGCGGACGACAAGCTCACGGCACTCGCCGGTGCGATCGCCGCCGACAGCGAGGGCTCGCTCGCCAGCATCGAGGCCGCCATCCGCGCGCTGGCGGCCGAGCGCGGCATCAAGTTCGGGGACCTGGTCGCGCCGGCGCGCGTGGCGCTCACCGGGAGGTCCGCGAGCCCCGGGATCTTCGAGGTCGTGCACCTGCTCGGACGCGAGCAGAGCATGGCGCGGTTGCGGGCGGCGGCGGCGCGATGGGCCGCGGAGGCTCCCGCGGCGGCCGGGTAGGCGTGACGGGGGATCCGCGCCCGTCACTTGCCAGTCGTGCGCCGGCTCGGCTAGATTGCCGCCTCGTTTGCCCGGTAGTGTAACGGTAGCACGACAGGTTCTGGCCCTGTTAGTCGAGGTTCGAATCCTTGCCGGGCAGCCATCTTCGCTTCGCACGTGGCACCTCTGCGACGTGCGGGCCGGTGCGCGGGGCGCGCACCTTGACGCACCCGGGGAACGCTCGCTAGGTTCCCTCGCCTCGCGGCCCTCAGGGCTCGCCGATCCCCTTCGTGGCGCTATCGTCTAGGGGTCAGGACGGATGGTTCTCAGCCATCAAACCGGGGTTCGAATCCCCGTAGCGCTACCACTCTGTCGCGTTCAACGAGCCCGTGAGGCATGCCTCGCGGGCTCTCGCGTGGGCGGCAGCAGCGGCTCGGCCACTCCCACGCGGCGCTCCACGGTCGAGTCCTCCCACTGCACCCACGGCTGACCTGCCGCGTCGATCCACAGATGCAGGCGCGGCGTGCCATGCACGTCAGCGAGCCGCATCACAGGCCGGTCGTCGGCATCGAGCTCGAGCTGCATGCGATGCACGCCGGTGTCGTCCGTGAAGCGCAGCCGCGGTCGCCCCTCGCGCGGCACCATGCCGTAGAGCCGTGGCCGCCCGGATCCGTCATTGAGCCGGATCACCGACGCGCCGTCCTCGCGCGTCTCGAGGGCGCCGCGGAACACGCGCGCGGAGTCACGCAGCACGAACCGCTGTGCCTCGAGCTGCGGCCGCGGCGTGAGCTGCTGGGCCAGCAGCAGCACGAATCCCACCGCGAGCACTCCCACGAGGCCGCGCAGCCGGTCGATCGCCTGCGTCGTCGCTGCGGACTCGGTCGTGGGCGTCATCGGATCTCCGGGTGGATGGGCGGCATCGCGAGCGCGATGATAGGCTAGCCGGCCGCGTGCCGCATCGGAGCGGCCGAGGAGTGCGAGGAGTCGTCCATGTCCCAGACCGCCGGCACGAGCGTGCCCAGTCCCGTCGCGGTCACCGGATCGCTCGGATTCGTGGCCGCGCATCTGCTACCGAGGCTGCTCGAGCGAGGCGCGCGCGTGCTCGCGGTGGTGCGGCCGGGCAGCGATGCTTCGCGCATCGCCGCGATGCCTGGCGTCGAGATCCGCCGCGGCGACCTGGCAGATCCCGCGAGCCTCGCCACGGCGTTCACCGGCGCCGAGGCGGTGGTGCATCTGGCAGGACTCGCACTCGTGCCGCGGCTGCTGCCGTGCGTGCTCGCCTCCGGCGTGCGGCGCGGCGTGTTCGTGAGCTCGGCCGGCGTGCACACACGCCTCGTCAGCTCCGGCGCGGACGCCAAGCGCGCCGGCGAACAGGCGCTGCGGGACTCGTCGCTCGCGTACACGATCCTGCGACCCAGCATGATCTACGGCACGCCGCGCGACCGCAACATGGTCAAGCTGCTTCGATGGATCGACCGCTGGGGTTTCGTGCCCGCGCCGCTCGGCGGCATCACGCCCCAGCAGCCCGTGCATGTCGACGACCTCGTGCAGGCGATCCTCGCCTCGCTCGTCCATGAGGCCGCGATGCGCGGCGAGTACGACGTGGGCGGGCCCGAACCGGTCACGCTGGCCGAGGTCGTCCACCTCAGCGCACGCGCGCTGGGCCGTCGGGCACGCATCCTGCCGATCCCGCTCG
>CADEFY010000277.1:0-1194 GCA_902826705.1 uncultured bacterium | reverse complement strand
AAGTCCGCATGCTGCGGGGAGATGCGCCGACCCCCGGGGTCTGAGCCGCGCGTCCCGGGATCGACAAGCCGAGACCGGCTAACCCCATTGCACCACTCGAGTTGACCGACCCGGCGAGGGCCCCCTAGACTCGCGCCGTCCGCTCGGGTGCCGGCACGTCCCTCAAGGTCGGAGGGCCGCCGGGGTCCCGTGCGGAACCCGTACTGGTCCGTCGCCGTGGAAGTGCCGATGCCCCAACGGCGAAGGGCCAGGATCCGCCCCTCGGACCCGCACCTGTGCCGGAACTCCCGGGACGGGCGCTGGGTCGTCCCGTGCGCCGGAGACATCCGGTGGCGGGGGACCGTCGTCGTCGCGACGGGCTGAGGGTGGACCGGACCCCGGACTCCCCACCCCATGACTTTCCGCAAGGCCCCACGATTCCTGCTCCTGACGCTGGGCTACGCCGCCCTCGTCAACCTCTGCTACCTCATCGCGCTGCTGCTGCGATTCGAGGGAGAGGTGCCGGCGCGCTTCATGCGCGGATATCAGGAGATCGCGCCGGCCTTCACGCTGCTCAGCCTGCTCGGCTTCTTCCTCGCGGGGCTGTTCCACGGGCTGTGGCGCTACGCGAGCACGGTGACGCTGTTCCAGATCTTCAAGGGCGTCACGCTCTCGGCTGCATCGCTCGTCGTGCTCATGCTCTTCATCCCCGAGCAGCTCTTCCCGCGCAGCCTGATCGTGATGGTGTGGCTGATCGAGCTGGTGCTCGTGGGCGGCGTGCGATTCGCCTGGCGGCTGGCGCGCGAGCGCGTGCTGGGGCCCTTCTCGGGGCATGCGGTGCCCACGCTCGTGATCGGCGCGGACCATGGCGGCGTCAACCTGGTGCAGGAGATGCGCCGGCGGCTCTCGGGCGAGGAATCGCTCATGCCGGTCGGCTTCCTCGACGACGACGAGCGCCTCTCGGGGCATCTGCTCGAGGGCCTCAAGGTGCTCGGCACCATCGCGGACCTGCCGCAGGTGCTGCGTGCGCGGCACATCGAGATGGTCGTGGTGGCGGATCCCGACATCTCGGGCCGCGTGCTGCGCGAGATGGCCCGTGTGTGCGCCGAGGCCTCGGTGCGCGTCAAGACGCTGCCGGGGCTCTCCGACGTGCAGCACGGTGCGCGGCCGTCGCTCGCGCAGATGCGCGACATCCGCATCGAGGACCTGCTCGGC
>CADEFY010000276.1 GCA_902826705.1 uncultured bacterium | reverse complement strand
GCGCGCCTTGTGGTCGCACTGCATCTGTCTCTCTCGGCTGGCGGTTCATGAATAGCCCGGGCTAGGCTGCGCGCTTCGCCTTCGGCCGCGCTTCCCCGAGGACATCGCGTGACGCACTCGCCGCCCGACCCCAGCGCGCTGCACCACCATCGCCGCCGCATGACCGGTCGCGACCGGCACGAGTCGCATCGCACCGCCACACCGCTCGAACTGCTCTTCGACCTGACGTTCGTGATCGCGTTCGGACTGGGGGCGTCGCAGTTCGCGCATGCCGTGGCCGAGGGGCACTGGGTCTCCGGCCTTCTCGGCTTCATCTTCGCTGGTTTCGGGATCTGCTGGGCGTGGATCAACTTCTCATGGTTCGCCTCGGCCTATGACACCGACGACTGGGTGTTCCGCCTCGCGACCATGGTGCAGATGCTCGGCGTGCTCGTGCTGGCGATCGGCTTGCCCGACGTGTTCACGTCGATCGAGAAGGGCGGCCGGTTCCACAACGAAGTGGTGGTGCTGGGCTACGTCATCATGCGCGTGGCGCTGGTGTTCCAATGGCTGCGTGCCGCGAAGCAGGATCCCGCGCGGCGCCGCGCCTGCCTCACCTATGCCACGGTCGTGGCGCTGGCGCAGGTCGGCTGGGTCGCGCTCATGCTGGCGCCGCTGCACGTGACGCCCGCGCTCGCGACCGGCGCACTCCTGATGGTCGTGGAGATGCTGGGCCCCTGGCTGGCCGAGCGGAAGGACGGCGGCACGCCGTGGCACGCGCATCACATCGCCGAGCGCTACGGCCTCTTCGCGATCATCGCCCTCGGCGAGGGGGTGGTCGGCACCGTGGCGGCGCTGTCGGCGGTGATCGAGCATCGGGGCTGGTCGCTCGATGCGGCGCTGGTGGGGCTGGCGGGAGTCGGCCTCACGTTCGGGATGTGGTGGATCTACTACATGCTCCCCTCGGCCCCCGTGCTGCATGTGCATCGTGAGAAGGCCTTCGTGTGGGGCTACACCCAGATCGTGCTCATCACCGCGATCGTCGCCACGGGCGCTGGCCTGCATGTCGCGGCCACCTTCATCGAGCAGCAGGCACGGATCAGCGCCCTGGCGACGTTGCTCACCGTGGCGGTGCCGGTGGCGATCTATATCGCGCTCGTCTACTGGCTGTATGCTCATCTGGTCGGGCGCTTCGACCCCTTTCATCGCTGGCTGCTCGGCGGAACAGCAGCGGTGCTGGTGGGGGCGATCGCGGCGGCGGTCTCCGGCCTGAGCATGCCGCTCTGCCTCATGCTGCTCACGCTGGCGCCCGTGGTGACCGTGGTGGGATACGAACTGCACGGCTACCGGCATCAGGCGGAGTCGCTGAGAGAGGGGTGAACGGGTCACAGCGGACATGCCGCATGCGTGCTAGCCTCCGTCGTGCTGGACCGGGTCCCGCTGGGTGGGAGGTGCCGCCATGTCCCGACGACTCTCGATGCTCGGTATCATCGCATTGAGCCTGCTCCTGGCGATCCAGGTCTCCGGCTGCACGGTGATCGGGTTCGCGGTCGGGGAGGCCGCAGATCGCAAGGCGAAGGAGCGCCAGCGCTACCGCATGGGTGACCTGGCCCGCATCGAGCGCGGGTCCAAGGTGCAGCTCCTGATGGACGACAGCACCCGGGTCGCAGGCAAGTACCTCGGTGCGCTGCGCCAGGAGGAGTCGGCCTACCGACCGCGCTACGAGGCATGGCGCGCCCAGTCTGCTCACGCGGCCACGTTCCCCGCGTGGTCGGAGCGAGTGGTGGTCGATCCCGGCGGGCAGGGTCCATTCATGGGCTTCGTCCTCGAGGGGGTGCTGATCCGCTCGGGCACCCGAGGCATCCATCCCGTGACCAGCTCGGGCATGCTGCGCCGTGAGGATGGCAGCGCGCTCGACCTGCTGGATGTACAGGACCTCGCGCTCGCGGGCGAACTGCCGCTCGCCACGGCACTGCGTGTCGAGACCGATGACGGCGAGCGCCAGATCGCGGTCGACCGGGTCGTGCAGGTGGACGGCACGGGGCCGCAGAACGCCGCGATCCGCGGCCTCGTGGCGGGCCTCGCATTCGACGGGCTCGCGATCTACATCCTGACGCGGAAGCGCGAGCCTGCGCGTTCTCCGCAGTGCGATCCGCAAGTGCCCACCTACTGGCTGGCGCGCCGGTAGCTGCCCTTCTCGCGATCGTGATGCCCGGTCAGGTCGGTCGTCTCACTTAGGGCCGGCGACGACTCGCGACGCCGGAGGTGCGGCAGTCATCCGCCCCCGAGAGGAGTGCTCGATGGACCCGCGAACGCGTTCCACTCGCAACCCCGGTCCCGCTGCGGCTATGACCGTGGTGCTCCTCTGGTTCGCCTCTCCCGCCTCCGCTCGCGTCACGGTCGCGCCCTGGAGCGGCAACATCGGATTCGTGAGCTCCAAGTCCACGGCAGGCGCGGTCGTCGACCAGCAGTCCGTGGAGGTGCCGGGGCCGGCGGCCTGGAGCCACACCCTCTTCACGCAGGCGGAGGACGACTCCACGGAGTCGAACGCGTTCGCCACGGCGGTCCTCGCCTCGTCGTTCAGCGACTCGGTCTTCGCGGTCAACTGGAGCGGCTTCGGATTCGCGGAAGGCCCCGCGGCGACCAACGGCGGTGGCTCGTTGCTCTATGTGCACTTCGCGATCGAGCGCACACAGAGCTACACGAACTACCCCCTCTTCACCGCGGGCACGTTCGCCTCGAATCGGACCTCCGTGTTCCTGCTGAACCTCATGAGCCCCGATCTGCACGTGCTCACGCTCATCCCCGGAGAGACGAGCACCGGTCGCCTGCCGCCGGGGCTGTACGCGTACTACTTCTCGTCCTCGTATCGAGACGAGCCCCAGAACGGCGTGCCCGACGGCGTCAGTTCGCAGATCGGGTTCTACGAAGTGGCCGAGCCGCTGGTGACGCAGCATCCGCAGAGCCAGACCGTGGCGGCAGGGAGCACCGCGAGCTTCCAGGTGAACGGCGGCAGTCTCGCCACCACGGACCCCGACGGCGGCCCGACCCTCACCTACCAGTGGCGCTATCGCCTGGCCCCCCTCACGAACGGCGGCCGCATCAGTGGCGCCACGTCGAGTGAGCTGCAGATCAGCGGCGTCACCCCCGCCGATTCGGGGGTCTACGACTGCGTCGTCACCGCGACGACGCTCCAGAGCATCGAGGAGCCGAGCAGCCTGGCGCGGCTCACGGTGACCGGCGGGACCACGGCGGTGGAGGACCCGGCACGCCTCGGGGGACTGTCGCTGGCCGCACCCACCCCCAACCCCTCACGCGGCAAGGCATCTCTGCACTTCACGTTGCCGCGGACGGCGGATGTGACGCTCGAAGTGCTCGATGTGAGCGGCCGAGTGGTGCGCACGCTGCTCTCGGGCGGCACGCGGGCGGCCGGCGCTCACGCGATCGAGTGGGACGGGCTCGATGCGCGTGGCACCGGCGCGCACGCGGGGCTCTACTTCGTCCGCCTCCGCGCGGGCCTGGAGCAGCGCCTGCAGCGCGTCGTGCGGCTGAGGTCGTGAAGCCGCCGCGATCTGCATGGTGCGTTGCAGCTCGCGCTGCGGTCGCCCGCCAGAACGCCGGGAACGTGCATCGGACCCGCGACGCGAGGCGCGCGCGCACCTAGACTGAAGGGGATCCGTAGGTCGCTCGGTATCGATCCGCGCGCCCGGCTCGGCACGCTCACCCCTGGAGGTCTCGATGCGGCGCACCCTCGTGACACTCGCGATGCTCTGCCTGCCGGCCATGGCCATGGCGGCCGGGGTCCCCTACTCCGGCCAGGTCTCGGAAGCCGGATCGCCCGTGACGGGCACCCGACTGGTCACCCTCACGGTGTACGACGCGGCATCCGGTGGTGCCGTGCTGCACACGCAGTCGGGATCGCTCTCAGTGCAGAGCGGCATCTTCCACACGACCATCGACGCCCCCGACGCCATCTGGACGGGCGCCGATCGCTGGGTGGGCGTGAGGATCGAGAGCGAGCCCGAGCTCGTCCCGCGCGTCAAGGTCGGCTGGGTCCCTTACGCCATCCACGCGGGCCCCGGGCCCTTGCTCGTCACGCGACCGCCCGTCACGCGGACAGTGACCGACGTGTGGACCGCGGTCGACAGCATCACGGTCGTCGCACCCACCCCGGGGCTCGCGATCGTGCAGGTGACGGGGTCGGGCCTCTGGAGCGGTAGCATCTCGCAATCGGGTGCCTCGCTCGCGATCCTGGCGACCACACCGACGGACGGGCAGCAGGCCCTGCGGGCCATCTCGGGCTCCGATGCGCTCTCGCTCACCTACATGGATCTGCTGCCGGCAGGCGCTCGCACCTACTACTTCTGGGCGCGTGCCCTCGGTGCCGGGCAGACCTACTCGATCAGCGCGGGCCTGTTCCAGGCCGCCTTCCTCCCGCGATG
>CADEFY010000275.1:1264-4424 GCA_902826705.1 uncultured bacterium | reverse complement strand
GGCGCCATGCGCGGCCGCACGATGTATGTGATCCCGTACTCGATGGGCCCGATCGGATCCCCGATCGCCCGCATCGGCGTCGAGTTGTCGGATTCGCCGTACGTGGTCGCCAACATGCACCTGATGGCGCGCGTCGGCACGCGTGTCCGCGAGACGCTCGGCGCGAGCGAGGACTTCGTGCGCGGCCTGCACTCGGTGGGCGCTCCGCTGCATGCGCCGAGCCAGCCCGACTCCCCGTGGCCCTGCAACGCGACCACCAAGTACATCTGTCACTTCCCCGAGACACGCGAGATCTGGTCGTTCGGTTCCGGCTACGGCGGCAACGCGCTGTTGGGCAAGAAGTGCCATGCGCTGCGCATCGCCTCCGCCCAGGCGCACGACGAGGGCTGGCTCGCCGAGCACATGCTGATCCTCGCGCTGACCGACCCCGCGGGCCGCCGCTCGTATGTGGCGGCGGCGTTCCCTTCGGCGTGCGGCAAGACCAATCTCGCCATGCTCACGCCCACGCTGCCCGGCTGGAAGGTCGAGACCGTGGGCGACGACATCGCATGGATGAAGTTCGGCGCCGACGGCCGCCTCTACGCGATCAACCCCGAGGCGGGGTTCTTCGGCGTCGCGCCCGGCACGAGCCTGAAGAGCAATCCCAACGCGCTGCGCACGGCCGAGCGCAATGCGATCTTCACCAACTGCGCGATGACGCCCGAGGGCGACGTCTGGTGGGAGGACATGACCGACGCGCCGCCCGCGCACCTGACCGACTGGCTGCGCCGTCCGTGGACGCCGCAGACCGCACGCAAGGCCGCGCATCCCAATGCGCGCTTCACGGTGCCCGCCCGGCAGTGCCCGGTGATCGCCCCGGAGTGGCAGGACCCGGCGGGTGTGCCGATCTCGGCGATCCTGTTCGGCGGGCGGCGTGCGTCGGTGATGCCGCTCGTCAACGAGGCGCTGTCGTGGCAGCACGGCACGTTCCTCGGGTCGATCATGAGCAGCGAGACCACCGCCGCCGCCGCGGGCGCCGTGGGCGCGCTGCGACACGATCCGTTCGCGATGCTGCCCTTCTGCGGCTACCACATGGGCGACTACTTCGCGCACTGGTTGAAGCTCGGCGCCTCAGCGGATGCCGCCAAGCTGCCGCGCATCTTCTATGTGAACTGGTTCCGCAAGAACGACGAGGGACGCTTCCTGTGGCCCGGTTACGGTGAGAACTCCCGCGTGCTCAAGTGGGTGCACGAGCGCGTGCACGGCACGGCTGCCGCGGTCGACACGCCGATCGGGCGGCTGCCTGCCGAGGGGGCGCTCGATCTTGCGGGGCTCGACCTCGCACCGGGGGCCATGCGCGAACTGCTGCAGGTGGATCTCGAGGGCTGGACGCGCGAGCTGCCGCTCATCCAGGCGCACTACGACAAGTTCGGCCGCAAGCTGCCGCAGGGGCTGCGCGACGAACTCGCGGCGCTCGAGCAGCGGCTGGCCGCCGCGGCCACGGGTCTCAGCGCCGCGCGCTGAGACCCCATCACCTCGGCAGCAGCGCCGCGTCGAGCGACTTGGGGATCGCGCGGGTGAGCACCTCGGGTTCGCCGTCCGTGACGAGCACATCGTCCTCGATCCGGACGCCGCCCCAGTCGAGCCTGGCGTCGACGCGGTCCCAGGCCACGCAGTCGGCGTAGCGCTCGCGCCGCGCGGGGTCGGTGAGCAGCGCGCGGATGAAGTAGACGCCGGGCTCCACCGTGATCGGATAGCCGGGCTGGAGCGGCAGGTCGGTGCGCAGGTTGGCCAGTCCGGGCCGCGTGCTGCGCACGCGCCCGGGCAGATAACCGCTCGCGTCACGCACGCCCAGCCCGACCATGTGGCCGAGGCCGTGCGGGAAGAACAGTGCGTGCACGTCGCGCTCGAACAGGCTGTCGACGGCGCCGCGCAGGAAGCCCAGCGCCACAAGGCCCTCGAGGATCTGCCGCGCGGCCGAGAGGTGCAGGTCGCGCCACTCCGCGCCGGCGCGGCAGCCGGCGATCGCGCGCTCCTCGACGGCGAGCACCAGCGCGTAGAGGTCGCGGAAGAACCCATCCTCGCCTCCCGCGGCGCGATAGGTGCGCGTGACGTCGGCGATGTACCGGCGAACGCTCGCGCCGGCGTCGATCAGGATCGGCTCTCCCGGGGCGAGCACGCGCGTGGTGGGCGAGAAGTGCAGCACGGCGGCATCGGAGCCGAATCCCACGATCGTGTCGTAGCCGGTGCCGTCGCCGCCGCCCTCGGCGAAGCCGGCCTCGAGCGCGTTGCGCACCGCCCGCTCCGTGACGCCCGCGCGCATCATCTCCACCGCTCGCGCATAGCCTGCCGCCGTGGCCGCGGCGGCCTCGCGCATGGCCGCGACCTCGAGGGCGTCCTTGGGGCGCCGCGCGTGCAGCAGCGCGCTGCGCAGCGCTTCGGCGCGCAGCGCGTCGCCACGTACTCCCGCGAGGCCCGACCCCAGCACCACGATCGGCCGCCCGCGGCGGGCGGCGAGCCATCCCGGCAGTTCGCCGATCGGCGTGCCGCCGCGTTCGGTGTGGCCTTCCCACACCCGCTCGGCCTCGGTCACCGGCGGCACGAAGTCGACCCAGCCGTCTCGCGGATCGAACGCGAGCACGGCACCGACATGGGCGTGCCCCGTGAGCCAGAGGTACTCGGGGTGCGCGAGGAAGGGGTAGGTCTGGTCGGCGCCGCCCGGCACCGGGATCGGCTCCCCGGCGGCGATCAGCACGAGTTCGTCGGTGAGCGCCCAGGCGGCGGCGGTGCGGGTGCGGCGGACGGCGATGGGATCGGTCATGCGCGCGAGCCTACGGTCGCTCGCGCGTCACACGCCAGCCCGTCCGCCGTACGAGACGCCGAACGCCGGGGACGCGTAGACTGACGCCGCATCTCCCCAGCCGCCCCCGCAGACGCCCCCGAGGAGGCCCGCATGTCCGTGTCCACCGCCACACTCGCCGGCGGCTGCTTCTGGTGCCTCGAAGCCGTGTTCGAACGCCTCATGGGCGTCTCCGACGTGACGAGCGGCTATGCCGGCGGGCACGTCGACCAGCCCTCTTATGAGGAGGTCTGCAGTGGTCGCTCGGGCCATGCCGAGGTCGTGCGCGTCACCTTCGACCCTTCGGTGATCGGCTTTCGCGAACTGCTGCACGTCTTCTTC
>CADEFY010000275.1:0-1254 GCA_902826705.1 uncultured bacterium | reverse complement strand
TCTTCGCGTTCCATGACCCCCCGACGCTCGACGGCCAGGGGCCCGACGCCGGGCCGCAGTATCGCTCGGCGATCTTCCCCGAGGGCCCCGAGCAGCAGCGGATCGCCGAGGAGGTGATCGCCGAGCTCACGGCCCAGCAGGTGTTCCCCCAGCCGATCGTGACCCGCATCGAGTCGCCGTGGCGGTTCCACCCGGCCGAGGCGCACCATCAGGACTACTACCGCGCCCATCCCGATCAGCCGTACTGCCGGGCGATGATCGCGCCCAAGGTCGCCAAGTTGCGGGCCCAGTACGCCGACCGGTTGCGGCCCGAGGGCGTCGCGCGCGGCTGACCGGCCGAGTGCCCCGCGCCCTCCCGGGTTGCGCTCGAGGGCGGTGCGCCGTGATACTGGCGCTCGCCCGGGTGCCTCGTCCTCTCGACAGGATGGCACCTCGCAGCCGAGACACGCTTCGGAACGCGACGACCGGGCTTCCGAAGTCGTTGTCGCGGATGCCGTTCCAGCGGTGGCCGCGGCCCCACCATGGGAGTCGAGCCTGTTCGCCACCGCCCTGACCGAGCGTCCCACGCACCGCCGCTGCGCCCCCGCGCGGCCGGTCCGATCGTCGATCCGGCCCCGGATCCGCCGATCATGACGCCCCCGGTCGAAGCGCCCGAACTGCGGCCCGGCTCCGCCACCGGAGAACGCATGTCATTCGCATCCCTCGGGCTGCCCGAGTCCCTCATGAAGGGCCTCGCCGCCGCCGGCTACGGAGAGCCCACACCGATCCAGTCCCGGGCCATCCCGATGATCCAGACCGGCGAAGACCTCGTCGCCGCCGCCCAGACCGGGAGCGGCAAGACCGCCGCCTTCCTGCTTCCCACGCTCGCCCGGCTCATCCATGGTCCTCGCCGACTGCGCGCGCTGGTGCTCGTGCCCACGCGCGAACTCTGCGCACAGGTCGAGGTGAGCGCGCGCAAGTACTCGCGTTTCACGCGCCTGCGCACGACCGCCGTCTACGGCGGCGTGGCGATCGCGCCACAGGAGCGCCGCCTGCGGGACGAGGGCACCGACCTGCTCGTGGCCACACCCGGGCGACTGCTCGACTTGCATGGCCGTCAGAGCGTGGCGTTCGAGGACATCGAGGTGCTGATCCTCGATGAGGCCGACCGCATGGTGGACATGGGCTTCGCGCCCGACCTCAAGCGCATCCTGCGGCTGCTGCCGCGCGACCGGCAGACGCTCATGTTCTCGGCCACGATGCCTCCCGCGCTCA
>CADEFY010000274.1 GCA_902826705.1 uncultured bacterium | reverse complement strand
CGAGACGCTGCCCACCGACTCGCTCACGCTGCAGCGGCACTATCAGTCCAAGCCCGGCTACTGGAAGGCCGCAGGATACGCGCGCGTGTTCCAACTGGTGCTGGACTCGCGAGAGGGCGCCGAGCAGATGGTGTCGCGCATCCGCGCGGCCGCCGACGTCGAGACGCTCATGGTGCGCTGGAACAAACGCGACGACCCGCGCCGCGCCAGCTCGTTCATCCGCACCGTGAACGCGCAGCACGACAGCGCCACCTACGCGCTGGCCATGAAGCTGGGCACGGGCGCGATCGCCGGCCCGGACTCGGTGAGCGACGCGGGCTCGCGCGGCTGGCGAGTCCTGCGCGTGATGGAGGCACACGGTCCGCGCGACCGCACGTACGCCGAGGCGCGCGCGCTCGTGCACAAGGACTGGACCGAGGCCGAGGGCGAACGCCGCATGCGCCGCCTGCTCGACGGCCTGCGCAGTGCGGCGCGCATCGAGCACCCACCCGCCGCGACGCCTCGCGGGCGGGGCCGCTGACATGCTGAGCCTGCTCTTGATCGCGCTCGCCGCGCTCCCGCAGGACGCTGGGAACGCGGCGTCCCATGACGCCACACCGCGCGCGATGGTCGAGATCGACACCCTGCGCGCGGATGCCTCGTTCAGTTGGTCGCTGCCCCTTCGCATCGTGAATCACACCGGCCATGGCTTCTATATCGACAGCCTGTGGCTCGACCCGGAGTCATCGGGGATCCCGCGTCCGCGCGTCGACATGCAGGGCCTGGTGCGCTCGCTGCCGCCCATCGCAGCCCGCGACTCGCATGCGGTCGGGCTCACCGCACCGGCGGTGATCGAGCACGGACGCGCGATCCTCCGCATCGTCGGTCACACCGCGGACGGGGCCGTGCATCGCCTTGCGGTCGATCGGCCGGTCGCGGGAGGAGAGCCGTTCGATCGCCATCCGAGTCGACGGATCGGTCCGCCTTCGGCCCCGATCGAGATCGTCCACGTCCCCACGCCACGCGCAGGTCGGGTGCCGGGGCTGCTGCTGGTGCATGACGAGAGGACCTCGGCGCGGGACCTCCTCCGCACGGCGATCACGCTGGCCGCGCAGGGCGCCTCGGTGATGCTCGTGAGCCTTCCGGGCTACGGCGCCTCGGCTGGCCCCCGGGACCACTGCGGACCGGCCTCGATCCGTGCGCTCCGAGCAGCGCTGGACTCCCTGGCCGCGCAGCCGGGAGTGGATCGGACCCGGCTGGGCGTCTGGGGTGTCTCGCATGGCGCCACTGCGGCGCTGCTGCTCGCTGCCCAGCGCGAGGACGTGGCCGCCGTGGTCGCCCAATCCGCGAGCTACGATCTCTGGGCAGAGCATCGCCTTGCGATCGGCACGGCCGCGGCCGTGGCGATCGAGACCGAAGCGGGACGAGACAGTGCCGGATGGCGCGAGCGTTCGCCGTCCATGGCGGCGTGGAAGGCCAAGGCGGCCGTGCTGGTGTTGCACGGCGATCGCGATGACGTGGCTCCGGTCGAGGCAGCGCGGCGATTCGTCGCCGCGCGCCAGCAGGCCTCGCTGGCGACGACCGAGGAGGTCGTCGCGGGGCAAGCGCACCAACTCCCGCGCGGTCTGGCGCAGCGCAGCGCGCTGACCTTCCTGCGCCGCACGCTTGGATTGACTCCGCCCTGACGCCACCGCCATCCGCACTCGGCACACTCGCGCTTCTGGGCGACGCGCACGTCGCTCACTGTCTCCTCACCCACCCCCCTGGGATGCCTCTCATGCCCTCTCGTCGTCACGCGTTCGCGCTCAGCGCGCTGCTGCTGGGCCTCGCACTGTCCGCAGGTTCGACGCTCGCTCAGTCCGATCGCGCCAACGTGTATCGGGCAGATGAACGCGATCGGTTCCTCCCCGACACCGCGGTGATGGCCGTGGTCGATGGGCAGGTCATCACGGTTCGTCGCTTCATCGATGACTACTTCGATTCCTATGCCGAGTTCCGGCCTGCGGGCGACAGCCTGGGTCGCGTCACCTTCCTCAACTCGCTCGTCGACAAGCTGGTCCTCGGGCGAGTCGTGGCGCCCCTGCCCTCGCCGACGGGATTCGAGCGCCGCGCCGAACTGCGCGAACAGCGCATGCGGCTGCTGTCCAACGCACTCTTCCAGCGTGCGGTGCTGGACTCGGTCACGCCGAGTGATGCCGAGATCGATGCCTACCACCGCGCGTTGAGCGTGGAGTACCAGCTCGACCGGATCCAGGTACCCGATGGGGCCACCGGCCAGGCCGTGGCCGCCCAGCTGAAGTCCGGTCGCCTGGCCTGGGGCGTGGCGAAGGCCCGGTTCCCGCTCGCGGGCGGCAAGCAGGATTCGGTGACACGCTGGGTGGCCGCGGTCGGGCTCGACCATCCCCTGGTGATGGCGCTCCAATCGGTGCGGGTGGGCGGTACGACCGACCCCCTTCGCGTCGACTCGGACTGGTTCATCTATCGCCGCCTTGGCAGCCGTCCGATGCGCACCATGTCCAAGGAGGCGCTTCGCCCCGTGCTGACCGATCGCATCCGGATGACGCGCGCTCAGCAGCGCATGGCGTCATTGCTCGAATCGATCGCCAAGGAAGTGGGGTTCCAGGTGGACTCCGCCAATACCGCGTGGGCTGCCGAGCACTTCACCGGTTCGGTGCGTCAGGAACAGGGCGACAAGGGCATCCAGAACATCTCGATCGACATGTATGGCCCCGCCTTCGGCGCAGAGGACAATGAGCGTGTGCTCGCGCGTTGGAACGGCGGACAGTACACGCTGCATCAGTTCGCGGAGCACTACAATCATCTGAGCCCCGTGCAGCGGCCGCGTGTCAGCACCGCGGAGCTGCTGCGAGAGCAGGTGATGGTCAATGTGCTCGAGCCGCACCGCGCGGAGCTGGCCGAGCGGATGGGACTCGAGAAGGACCCGATCGTGGTCGGCGGGCTCGCGGCGCGCATCGAGCAGATCAAGGTGGAGCAGCTCTACGAGGACTCCGTCGCATCGCGGGTGATCGTGTCCGACAAGGAGCGCCGAGAGCACTACAACGCGAACCCGCGCCTGTACACCAGCTTCGCGAAGGTCGAGTTCGCTGCGTTCGGCGTGGACCGCCGGACGGAGGCGGACTCCATCGCGGCGCGACTGCGTGCGGGCGAATCGGCAGAGCGCATCCTGCTCGCCGACTCCCTGGCGGGCCTGGCACGCCGCGGCAGCGTCCAGACGCGCAAGGAGGACGAGCGGGCACCGTTCCAGAAGCTGATCTTCGAGATGATGCGCCCCGGGGACATCCGAGTGGAGGGTCCAGGCGCGGACCAGTCGTGGTTCGTGCTCCAGTTGCGCAAGTTCGAGCCAGGGCAGCTGCTCGACTATGCTCAGGTCAACGAGTACGTCGATCGCGCCTTGCGCACTCGCAAGGAGGAGGCGCTGTTCCGCGAACTCCTCGACCGACACCGCGCGCGATACGCGATCTCCATGCGCACCGATCGCGTCATGCAGGTGCGACTGGTGGTCGAGTAGCGGATCAGTCGCGGCGCGAACCGCCGGCCTTCCCACGACTGCCGCGTGGCAGTGCCTCACCGCACGCCCGGCGCTCGGGGTCGCGGTAGGACACCCAGCGCTGCTCGCCCGAACGATGCAACTGCTCGTCCTCTTTGTGCATGGTGAACGTGAGCAGCATGCTCGCCAGTTCCAGGCACAGAGGATGGAGTTCGCGTGCATCGACGCCATCGGGCCGCCGGAGGATGATGCGCGCCAGCGTGTAGACCGTGCCGCCTCGGATGGGCGTGTCCGCGAGGTGACTCACCGCACCGAGCAGCTTGATCTGGGCGCTCCGTGCGGTGTGGTCGTAGCGCGCTCCCCCAGCGGCCTGCGTCGCCCAGGGCGGTACCCCTGGGAACGTGCTGTCGGCGAGCTCGACTCGCGCGATGGGCCGCTGCCCCGTACCGCTCGTGTACTGCCAGAAGCGCCCGAGCGTGTCGCCCTCCGGGGGGCGCAGGTAGAGCGTGGCGATGTAGCCGACGAACTTGGGGTGGTCCGCCACCGGGTCGAAGGCCAGGTACAGGGTGTCGCTCTGGCTGGTGTCCCCCGCAGCGTACTGGCACTCGGTGGTCGCACCGGGCTGGCCATAGGGCGCGTGCCAGGAGAGCAGCATCCGCACCGGGACACGCACGGTGTCGTGCGGGGCGTCGATGGGGATGATGCGCGGACCGCCCATGCCGGCGGGGGGCTCGATCGTCACCGTGCGCGGTCGCAGACTGTCGGCACGTGAGGGCTCTGCCGCGAGCGTGGACGATGGGATCGTGAACGCGAGCGCCAGCAGCAGGAGGGCCGCGGGGGCCTTGGGGGAAGTGCGCATGGTGGAGTCTACACCTGGTGAGGAGAGGGGTTCCCTCATGGGATCACGGCGAGCCGACTCGATGGTAGAGGCTCTTGATCCGCCCCC
>CADEFY010000273.1 GCA_902826705.1 uncultured bacterium | reverse complement strand
GCGACCTGGTCGGCCGCCCACACCGTGTAAAACGTGCCCCGGGCGAGCGTGGGCCGGGCGCTGATCACCGTGGTCGAGCTCCCGGCCACGTTCACCTTGATCGCGCGTGGGCCACTGAGGGTGAACCGATAGGGCGTGTTCTCGCCGAAAGCCAGGCCGCGCGCCACGGGCAGTGCGCCGAGCCGGATGTCGACCGCGGGCGCGTCGGGTGAGGCATGCACGAACATCACCGCGGAGATGCCAGGGAACCGGCTCCAGAAAGACGAGGGCGTCACTTCCTGCGTCGGCGCGCCGACCGAGGACTCGGCCACGGGCGCAGTCGGTGAGGCGCTCTCCTTGGAGCAACCGGTGCTGACCAGCGCGAGTGCGGGGAGCAGGGCGAGGCTGAGCTGTCGGAGTCGGGACCGCATGGACGGATCCTCCTTGCAATGGTGCGATGCGGCGGCCTCGGAAGCGGAGCGTCCTGCACTCGGCCAGCGCGGAGCGCTCCGCCGGGCATCAGATGCCGGACCGCCTCACGGGTTGCGAGGAACTTCGCGCTCATGCGAAGAGGGCCGCCCGGCGGATGCCGAGCGGCCCTCTGTCGTGAGGCGAGTGGAGCGTCTAGCGGTAGAGCGTCTTGATGCGGCCCCACGTGCTCGAGCTGGCCGGCGTCGGGCACTGCAGGTCGATCTTGCCATCGTGACGGTAGAGGTACCCCGGCACGCCCACCGACGTCCGCCACGTCATGCCGCCCGTGAACAGCCCGGGACACGGCTGGCCGCCCCCCGCGAACGTGCGAGACAGCAGCGAGCCGCCCGTCCAGTTGATGTCGCCCTCGATGTTGCCCACCTGGAACGCGGTGAAGTCGTTCGACTGCACCACGAACCGCGTGAAGCTGCCCGCGAGCAGCAGCGTGCCGTCCACGAAGTTCGCGGGCACGCTGGCGTTGGGCGGATTGGGGACGAACGCGGCCTCGGGGCTCAGGTCCTCGTAGAGCGCGAACGTGCCGCCGGTGAAGTTCGTGACGAAGAACTGCAGACCCGGCGAACCCGTCGCGACCGTCCCCTGCGAGATCAGACCGCTGACGTAGAACGTGTACTCCCTGCTCGGATCGAGAGCGCTCAGATCGCCGAAAGGCACATCGAATCCGCTCACGATGCCGACCATCTTGAACTCGCCACCGAGCGGCAGGTTGTTCGGCGTGCCGCCTGCCTGCCAGCCATACGCCGGATCCCAGTCGATCGACGGGCCGGCGGCGAGGGCCGGGGTGGTGATGACCGCGAGCGCGAGCGCCGCGGCCGGGATGAGATCACGCAGCTTCATGATGTCCTCCTCTTTCCGCGACTAGCGGTAGCGGCGCTTGAGTGAGCCCATCGAGCTCTTGTTGGCGCTCGTGGGGATGGTGATGAAGTTCTGGCCGTCGATCTGGTGCGCGTAGCCGGGCGGGATGTTGAGCGCATTGCTCGTCGAGCCGGCGAACGTCCAGCCGTTGCGGTCACTGGGCGCGATGTCGGACAGGTTCGAGCCGCCATCCAGCACGCACGCTGCCTCGTAGCTGCCGCTGCCGTTCGCGGTGTTGATCACGAACTGGAAGCCGGTCAGCGTGCCCGTCAGGTACAGATTGCCGTCCGTGAACGAGCCGGGAGCGGTGGCGTTGGGCGGGTTGGGCGCGAACACGGCCGCGGTGCCCGTGCTCTTGGGGTCCTCGTACAGCGCGATCGTGCCGGGCGTGTAGGTGATCACCAGGAACGAACCGACCGACTGCACCGCGCTCACGCTGAGCCCCGAGATCACGTAGGTGTACTGGTTGGAGGACGTGTCGGAGACGAGCGGGGCGAACAGGTTGGGCACGAGTCCCAGCCCGACGTAGCCCGCGCCGACCTCGCCGAAACCGGGCGCGAGGTCGGGCGACTCGTAGTCGAACCCGACGTAGTCGAAGATCAGCGTCTGCGCGCGAGCCGGCGCCGGCGAGAACGCCAGCATCGCAGCCGCACACAGCGCCAGCGGAGTCACAAGACGCTTCATGGACACCTCGAGGACGAAGCGGGTCAGGGGCGCATCGCGATCCCATGTGGGCGTCGCGACAGGAGAGCGGGACCTTCGCGCGCATCCGCTGGGGCGGACGCGCACTTCGGGTGGGGTGCTGGACTCCGGTGGGGACGCACCGCAGCTCCCATAGGATAACTCGACTGTCGGAAATCCCGCAATGCCTTTGTCTTGCGACGAGGACTTGTCGATCTCGCTCAACGCCTCACGGACGCGCCGGATCGACGGCGGCAGGGGGGCGCACCGCGAGCAGCGCCTGCACCAGCGCCTCATGCCCGTCCCAGGTGGCTCCCGCGGCCTCCTCGGCCGCGCAGCCGGCCGCACCCAACCGCTCGGCGAGGCGCTGCAACTGGCCCTGCCGGGCGCGGTCCTCGGCCGGGACGGATGGCGACCCGATGCGCGTGCGCAGCGCCCGGGCCGCCCCGATCAGCCGAGCGGCCGCCTCGGCCCGGCCCTCGCGCAGGGCCAGTTCGGCGGCCATCTCGACCGCGTAGGCGCCCTCGCGTTCGATGCCCTGTTCGAGCGAGAGCTCGAGTGCCGTCGCCAGCGGCTCGCGCGCGGCCTCGAGGTGCCCCTGCAGCAGCCGGGCGGCCCCGAGGCCGGCGAGCGTGAGCGCCCGCTGCTGGGCGTCGCCGACCTGCTCGATGCGCTCCAGCGCCTCGGTGAACCAGCGCTCGCTGGCCTCGCCCTCACCCTCGCACCACGCCAGATAACCGATGTTATGCAGCGCGACCCCCTCGCCGCGCACCGCGCCCAGGGCGCGGTAGCCCGCGAGACTCTCCTCGTTGCAGCGCCTCGCAGTGGCGTAGTCGCCCTGGTACATGGCCACCACCGCCAGCCCCGACAGCGCGCGGGCGACGCCGCGCTCATCCGCGAGTCGGCGGTAGAGCGCGAGGCTCTGCTCGATGTGCGGGCGCGCTGCGGCGAAGTCGCCCTGGTACAGCGCCATGCCGCCGGCGCGCACCAGTGCGTGGGCACGCTCGGGCGAATCGGCCTCCGCTCCGGCGCGTGAGAGCGCGGTCTCGAGCACGCGCCGCCCGAGGTCGTAGTGCTGGCGTCCGGACCAGTAGCGCCACAGCGACGCCGCCAGGCGCAGCCCCTGCGAGGCGCCGCCCGTCGCCTGTTCGCACCACGCCAGCGCCGCCAGGACGTTCTCCTGCTCGGCATCGAGCATCGTGAAGTGCGCGGCCTGATGCGGCCCCGACAGGGCCTGCTCGGTGTGCTCGGCCAGATCGAGCATGCACGCCAGGTGCCGCTCGCGCACGACGGGACCCTCGCCGCTCTCGTCGAGACGCTCGGTGGCGAACTGCCGCACGCTCTCGAGCATCCGGTAGCGCGCATCCCCGCCCGGTCCGCGCTGCGTCAGCACGAGCGACTTGTCCACGAGGTGCTGCAGCACGTCGAGCACCGCGAACTCGTCGCCGTCCTCGTCGCACACCCGAGCCGCATGCTCGAGCGTCCAGCCGCCCGCGAACACCGCGAGCCGCCGCAGCAGTTCGCGCTCGGGGGGGAGCAGCAGGTCATGGCTCCACTGCAGCGTGGCGCGCAACGTCTGGTGCCGCGGCAGCGCCGTGCGGCTGCCGCCTGTGAGCAGCCGGAAGCGGTCGTCGAGTCGCGCGGCGATCTGCGCGGGCGAGAGCACCTTGGCGCGCGCCGCCGCCAGCTCGATGGCCAGCGGGATGCCATCGAGCCGCCTGCAGATCTCGGCCACGGCCGGCGCCGTGTCCGTGTCGAGCGCGAACGCCGGGGCGACCGCGCGTGCGCGGTCGAGGAAGAGCTGCACCGCGTCGAACCGGGCGAGGCTCTCGGGGTCGGTCGCATCACGCGCGGTGGGGGCGGTCAGTGACGGCACGGCGAGCAACTGCTCGCCCGACACGCCGAGGCCCTCGCGACTCGTGGCCAGCACATGCAACTGGCTGCAGCGCGTGAGCAGGTCCTCGGTGAGCGCGGCGCATGCCGAGATCAGGTGCTCGCAGTTGTCGAGCAACAGCAGCATGCGGCGCGTGCCGATCGCGTCCGCCAGCGTGTCCTCGAGCGGACGGTCGGGCTCCTCGCGCACATCGAGCACGCGCGCCACGGCTTCGGGCACGCGTTCGCCGTCGGCGAGCGGCGCCAGGTCCACGAACCATGCCCCGTCGGCGAACTGGGGCAGGCAGGTCTGCGCCACCGCGAGCGCGAGTCGCGTCTTGCCGCAGCCGCCCACGCCGGTCAGCGTGACGATGCGCTCGCGGCCGAGCGCTTCGACGGCGTTGCGGCGCTCGCGCTCGCGGCCGATGAACGCGCCGGGCGGCGATGGCAGATGGTGCGCCGGCACCGGTTCGGCGGCCGCCACGGGGGCGGCCGCGGCGCCCGCCAGCGCCTCGAGCCGTTCGCGCACCTCGCGCATGTCCGCGGGGCGCGCATCCGCGGACTTGG
>CADEFY010000272.1 GCA_902826705.1 uncultured bacterium | reverse complement strand
TGCCCCATCGCGCGGGGCGGCTGCTCACCGCGCTCAACGGCTTCGGCAGCATCGAGCTGCTGGCAGCCCTGCGACCGCAGCTCGCGCGCGCCGAGCGCCCCGCCGCGGTCGCGATCAGCTCGAACTCCACCACGACCACGCCCAACGTCTCGCGCGAGCTCGCGGGGCTGCTGCTCGCGGGCCGCGAAGACGAAGCCCACGCGCTCGCCGACCGGCTCGGCTCGATCGCCACCTACCCCGCCAGCAAGCTCGCCGTCGCTCACTGGGTGCGACGCCACGCCCCTACACCGGAATGGATCGGCTCGGGCATCACGCTCAACGCGGTGGCGCCCGGCAAGACCGAGACCGCGATGATCGCCGAGGGCCGCGCCGACGCGATCCTCGGCCCACACATCGACCGCTTCCCGGTCCCCGCCGGTCGCTCCGCCGATCCAGACGAGCTCGCCGCGCTGATCGAGTTCCTGCTCGGCCCCGACGCCCGCTTCTTCTGCGGCTCGGTGCTCTTCTGCGACGGAGGCACCGACGCCCAGGCCCGTGCCGAAGACTGGCCCGCACCGCGGCCCTGACGCGTTTCCACCGTCTGCGCCACGGATCGGGCCGACGATCCGCGGCGTGCCCGCGGAGACGCTGGCCCGGGGAATCCAGACTCACGGCTTGACGAAGCTCAACACGAATCGGTCGCTGCTTCCCCGCCGTTCGCCTGCAGCACGCGGTGCGGCGTTCCAGTCCCGCGTGTCGCCCGGCGAGCGCAGGAAATCGGCCTCGGCAGCGAGCCTGAAGCCCGCGGCCTCGACCTCGTGCCGCACGACCTGCTCTTCGATGCGGTGCAGGGTCTGGGCGTCGCCGGTGCCCGAGCCCGGTCTGGCACTGTGATCGACCACCACGAATCGGCCGCCGCGGCGCAGCGCCGCGAAGATCGCGCGGTTCATCCGCGCGCGATCGGTCTTCATCCAGACCGTGTCGTGGTAGAAGATCACCAGCATCACCCGGTCGAGGTCGCGGACCTCCGCAGGGAACGGATCGTCGAACTCGCGATCCAGGCGCCGCACACGGCGCATGACCGGCTTGGCCAGACGCTCCGCCCATGGCCCGCGCGCGAAGCGCTCCAGGACGATTTCGGGATTCTGCGCGTACACGACCCCATCCTCGCCCACGGCACGCGCCAGCAGCTCGGTCGTATAGCCGGCCCCGGCGCCCAGCTCCGCGACCCGCATCCCCGGCCGGACGCCCGCGAAGGCGAGCAGCCTCTCCGGCCTGCGTCCCGGATCGAGCGCGCGGTCCTCGGCGGATCGATCGGGAGCGCTCACCACTGCGGCATAGTCCACGGATCCCAGCGCGCACGCCGCGAGCAGTGCGAGCACCCACGCGCCCGAGCACAGGGCCGGCGGCAGGCTCACCCGGAGCGACTGCCGGCGCGCCTTCCCGCGCGGCGGCCGAAGAAGGTCGACTCGCCCAGGCAGGTGCCGCTGGAGTAGCCCGTGCCCTCCTGCGCGATGTTCGACGCGCAGGCACCCGCCGCGTACAGGCCGGGGATCGGCGTGCGATCGGGGCGCAGCACCTCGCCGTCCGCGGACACGCGCAGGCCACCGAGCGTGAAACCGACGAAGCGGTTCGGTCCGATCGATGCCTGCAGCGCGGCGAAGGGCGGCTGCACCAGCGGCTGGAGCCACTTGGCGCCCTTGTGGAAGTCGGGATCCTCGCCCTTGGCCGCGAACTCGTTGTAGCGGCGCACCGTCTCGACGAGCGAGCCGGCGGGCAGTCCGAGGTCGCGCTCCATGCTCGCGATGTCGTTCCAGGCGTCGATCACCTCGTAGCCACCCCACTCCGGGCGCCCGAAGCACTGCTCGTCGGCGATCAGGTAGGCGACGCCCTCGGGCTGACGCGTGATGAAGATGCTGGTGCGCGAGTGGTAGGAGTCCTCCGCCACGAAGCGCTTGCCGTGCTTGTTGACCAGGATCGCCTTGATCAGCTTCTCGGGCGGGTAGTACGGACAGGTCACGAGCGCGCCGTCCATGTGCAGCGCTTCACCGCCCGCAGCGACGCCGAGCTGGATGCCCGCGCCGTCGTCGAAGGGCGTGTACTGGGTCATCACGCGCTCGTCGGCGAGCTGCGGGCAGTGGCGTGCGACCATCTCCTTGTTTCCAGTGAAATGGCCCGTGGCGAGCACCACCCCGCCGCGCGCGCGCACGGCGAGCTCGCGCTCGAAGATCCGGTAGCGCGCGCCGATGATGCGCCCGTTCTCGCGCACCAGCTCGCGCAGCGCGGCGTCGGTCTGCACGCGCACGCCCAGCGCGGCGGCGCGGGCGATCAACACCTCCATCAGCTTGCCGCCGCCGTGCTCGCCCACCTGCGCGACCTTGTGGCCGCGCGGCGCGGGCCGCGCGTGGTCGCGGTAGGGCCAGACCTCTTCGTTGCCCGACCAGATCAGGCACTCGTCGCCGGGCTGCAGCACGTGCTTGCCCTTGTACATCGTGTCCTTGAACGGCACGCCCTGCGCGACCAGCCAGTCGAAGTGCGCGACGCTCTGCTCGCAGTAGAGCCGGATCTTCTCGGGATCGGGATCCGGAGTGACCTCCATCAGGTGGGTCTGCATGTCGCGCACGCTGTCGGCGACGCCCACCGCCTTCTGCACGCGCGTGCCGCCGCCGAGATAGAGGTGTCCGGCGGCCGAGGCAGTCAGTCCGCCGCCTCCGCTCGCGCGCTCGAGCACGAGCACGTCGGCCCCCGCGAGCTTCGCCTCGATCGCGGCGCAGACCCCCGCGGCGCCCAGGCCCGCCACGACCACGTCGGCCGCCTCGTCCCAGCGCATGCCCGCGCTGGCGTCGACCACCCGGTACGGCGACCCGCTCATGCCGGCGCCCGCAGATCGGCGTCGAAACCGAACAGCGCGCGGGCGTTCTCGCGCACGATCGCATCGCCCTCCCCGTCCGGCAACCCCCCGAGGATCTCACCGAGGACCTCCCCCGCGCCAGGGAAGGTCGATTCGGTGTGCGGATAGTCCGAGCCCCACATCAGCGTCTCGACTCCGACCACGTCGCGCATGCGCATGGCCAGTGTGTCCTCCTGGAAGCTCACGAAGCACTGGCTGCGGAAGAAGTGGCTGGGCAGGCGCTCGGGATCGGCGAAGCGGTGCCAGTCGCCGCGCACCGGCCGGTCGGTGTACGTGTAGTCCATCTGGGCCAGGAAGAACGGGATCCAGGCGACCTCGTGCTCGACCGAGCCGACGCGCAGCTCCGGATGCCGCTCGAACACGCCGGAGAAGATCATCTCCCCCAGCGACTTGCGGACGAAGTGATCCTGCAGGTAGAAGGCCGAGGGCGACACGCGCGTGACGCCCTGCTGCCTGGCGTCGACGCTGGCCGCCGCGCGCCCCGTCGCGACGTGCATCGCCAGTGGCATGCCCAGGTCGACGGCCGCCGACCAGAGCGGCTCGTACAGCGGCAGGTCGTAGGAGCGGTCCGCGACCGGCAGCACGCTGATCATCGCGCCCACCAGGCCGAGCTTTCGGCAGCGCTCGAGCTCGCGCACCGCGAGCTGCGGATCGTCGACGTTGATCAGCGCGATGCCCTTGAGGTTCCGCGGCTCGGCCGCGCAGAACTCGGCGATGAAGTCGTTGTACGCCGCCATCACCGCCGAGCAGAGCTCGGAGTCGGGAATGCCGTAGGCGAGCAGGCCCTCGCTCGGATAGAGCACCGAGCCGACCACGCCGTCGCGGAGGTTCTCGGCGACGAACGCGTGCGGATCGTGCGCGGCGGGGCGCACGTGCTCGAAGCGCGCCACGATGATCAGCTCGGTCGCGTCCTTCACGAAGCGGTCGCCGGTCTGCACGCCCAGGAACGACATCGAGCGCTTGCCGTCGATGTACCACCAGTCGCCGTCCGCCTCGCGCACCACGCGCGGCGCGCGCTCGCGCAGGCGCCGGTCCATCCTGGCGGTCCAGAGATCGGGCGGTTCGACGATGTGTGAGTCCGACGAGATCAGGCCGAGCGCGGACATCAGTAGAGCGGCGACCAGGAGGCGGTGCGCAGTAGCCGGCTCTGCCACTGATCGCGGTACTTCAGCGCGGTGAGCATGTAGGAGTCGGGCGTCTTCTGCTCGGGCGGCGTCTCGTGCGTGAGCAGGTGCAGCAGGATGCTGGGGTCGAGGATCTTCTGCCAGAGGATCGCCTCGCGCCGCAGATGCGTGCCGTGCGCCACCTGGAAGCACGCCTGGATGTCGAGCAACGCCTTGCCGACCTCGTAGCGCTTGAGCACCTGGTAGTAGTCGACGTCCCACATGCGGATGTACTCGTCGAGCGTGGAGTCCGGCCAGCCGGTGTCCTCCATGAACATCGTGAGCTCGTGCTTGCGCCCGTCGCTCGGGACCTTGGCGAAGTCCACGCTCTGCAGCGGCGACCAGTTCACCGGCAGGAGCAGCTTGCCGGTCACGTCGTGGCGCAGCCCGTCGAGCCGGG
>CADEFY010000271.1 GCA_902826705.1 uncultured bacterium | reverse complement strand
GCAGGACCAGGACGACATCGCCCTGGCCGAGTGGACGTCCAAGCGCAACCAGGTGCGCGCGAACATCGCCGCCAATCCTCCGGTCGAGGATCCGTCGATGCCGCGCCCGCGGGACGAGGGCACGGCCGAGGAGTAGTCGCTGCGGAGATCTCGCTCCATCGAGAGGCCGGCCGCTCCCCGGAGCGGCCGGCCTCCTCGCATGCCGGGCGTGCTTGGCGACGCCGGGTGCGCCGCCTATGCTCGCGGCCGCATGCGCCCCCACGCCCCCGTCCTGCTCGCCGCACTGCTGGCGGCCGCCCCAGCCGCCGCGGTGATGCCCGTGCGCGAGCTGCTGCCCGCCGGCACACCCGAGGACAGCACGGCGTCCGTACTGCATGCGGTGGAGGCCCGTGAGCGCGGGCCCCGTGGCGCCGCCGCGGCGTACCACCTGGGGGCGTGGCATCTGGCACGCGGCGAGTACGGCCAGGCGCGCGCGGCCCATCTGCGGGCCGCCCAGCGCCTCTCCGCGGACGACCGGCTGTGGGCGCGCATCGGAGCCGCACGCGCGGCGCTGGCGCTCGGCGCTCCCGCCGAGGCGCGCAGTGCCGCGGCCGACGCGTTGCGCGCCGGTGCCCCCCTGCGTGCCGCAGCGCGCATGGCGATCGCGCAAGCGTTGGAACTGGAAGGGCATAGGGCCGAAGCGCTCGCGCTCTACTCGAAGCTGCTCGCCGACCAGCCCGGGGAGCTCGGCGCCAGTGCGCTCGAGCGGGTCGCCGTGCTGCACCAGAGCCTCGAGCACGCCGCGAGCGCCGCCGAGGCCCGCGCACGCCTGCTGCGGGAGTACCCCGCGAGCCCCGAGGCCGCCCGCCTGCAGCGCACGCCGCGCAGCCCCGCACCGAGCCGCCCATGAGCCGCACGCTCGATGCTGCGGCGGCCGCGGGGACCGAAGCCGCGCGCACGCCGCTCATGCGCCAGTACCTCACCACCAAGCAGGGCCATCCCGACGCGTTCCTCTTCTTCCGGCTCGGCGACTTCTACGAGCTCTTCTTCGAGGACGCGGTCGAGGCCGCACGGCTGCTCGGGCTCACGCTCACCAGCCGCAACAAGAGCGATCCGCATCCGATCCCGATGTGCGGGATCCCGTGGCACCAGCGCGACGGCTATGTCGGCCGCCTGCTGCGCCTGGGGCACAAGGTCGCGATCTGCGACCAGCTCGAGGATCCGGCGCAGGCCAAGGGCATCGTGCAGCGGGGTGTGACCGAGGTGCTCAGCCCGGGCTCGGTGATGAGCGACCACTTCCTCGAGGCCGGCGCGCACAACTACCTCGGTGCGCTGATGCCCTCGGCCGAGCGCGTGGGCGTCTGCCTCGCGGACGCCTCGACAGGGGAGATGCGCGTGCTCGAGGCCCCGTGGGACGAGGCGGCGGCCGCGCTGGCGCATGCGCGCGTGGCGGAGTGGCTCGTGCCCACGCCGCTCGATGCGGCGCTGGCTGCACGCACCGAGCGGGCCCTCGCCGGGCTCGAGGGCGCGCGCAGCACGGCGCCGCTCTCACGATTCGATGGCGGCTCCAGTGTCCTCGCGCGCTGGAGCGCGCTCGATCGCGAGCAGCTCGACGACCTGCCCCTGGCGCTCGCCGCCGCCGCTGGGGCACTCGAGTATCTCGACCGCTCGCAGGGCGGTGCCGCACTGCAGATGACGCGCGTCGAGCGCTGGCGCGAGGAATCGGTGCTGCGATTCGATGCCGCGACGGCACGCCACCTGGAGCTGTTCACCCCCCAACCCGGCGGCGAGGCGCGGCACACGCTCTGGCATCATCTGGACCTCACGGTCTCCGCGCTCGGCGCACGCCGCCTGCGCGGCTGGCTCGAACGGCCGCTGGCGTCGATCGCCGCGATCGACGCCAGGCAGGAGCGCGTGGCGGCCTGGCTGGCGCCCGAGGCGCCGCGGGCGTCGTTCCGCGACCTGTTGAAGGGCCTGCCCGACCTGGAGCGCCTCGCCGCCCGCATCGCCTGTGCCCGGGCCACGCCACGCGACCTCGGCGCGTTGCGCGATGCCCTCGCCCGGCTGCCGCGGCTCGTGCGCGGGCTCACGGCGCTCGAAGGCGCGGCGTTCGCGCACGCGCGCGAGTCGCTCGAGGTGGAGGCGTCCCTCCATGCTTCGCTTGCCGCTGCGCTGGTCGACGAGCCGCCCGTCGCCTCGCGCGAGGGCGGCATCGTGCGTGAGGGCCACGACGCGGTGCGGGACGATCTGCACGCGCTCGCGCACTCGGGCAAACGCTGGATCGCCGAACTGGAGTCGACTGAACGCAGTCGCACGGGGATCGCGTCGCTCAAGGTGGGCTACAACAAGGTGTTCGGCTACTACCTCGAGGTCACGCACGCGCACCGCGACAAGGTGCCGGCGGAGTGGGAGCGCCGCCAGACGCTGACGAACGCCGAGCGCTACGTCACGCCGGCGCTCAAGGCGCGCGAGTCCGAGGTGCTGGGCGCTGAGGACAAGCTGCGCGCCCGGGAGCACGAGCTGTTCGTGGCGCTCCGCGAGGCGGTGAGCGCGCACGTCCCCGCGCTCCAGCGCGCCGCCGCATCGCTCGGGCAGCTCGACGCCGAGGCCGCGCTGGCCGAGGCCGCGGTGCGCTACGGCTGGAGTCGTCCCACGATCGAGGACTCCGACCGTCTCGAGTGCATCGCCGCGCGCCACCCGGTGGTGGAGCGGTCGCTGCCCGCGGGCGCGTTCGTGCCCAACGATGTGCGGCTCTCCGGCGCCACGCGCCAGTTGCTGCTGCTCACCGGCCCCAACATGGGGGGCAAGAGCACCTACCTGCGGCAGGTCGCGCTCGTGGTGCTGCTGGCCCAGAGCGGTTCGTGGGTGCCCGCCGAGCACGCGACGATCGGCGTCGTGGACCGGCTGTTCACGCGTGTCGGGGCCGCCGACCGGCTCGGAGCCGGGCAGAGCACGTTCATGGTGGAGATGAGCGAGACAGCCGACATCCTGCGTTCGGCGACGCCGCGCAGTCTGGTGCTGCTCGACGAGATCGGGCGCGGCACCGCCACCTACGACGGACTCGCACTGGCCTGGGCGGTGACCGAGTACCTGCACGACGCCGCCGGTCCGCGGCCGCGCACGCTGTTCGCCACGCACTATCACGAGCTGACCCAGCTCGCCGACCGGCTGCCGCGGCTGGCCAATGTGCACGTGGCCGTGAAGGAGTGGGGGGACGGTGTCGTGTTCCTGCACCGGATCCAGGAGGGCGCGGCGGACCGCAGCTACGGGATCCACGTGGCGCGTCTGGCGGGCCTGCCCGCCTCGGTCCTCGCGCGCGCGGAGGTGGTGCTGGCGGAGCTCGAGAGCGAGCGCACGGTGGAGCATCTGGAGTCGGCGCGACCCGTCGTCGCTCCGCTGCCGCTCTTCGAACCCCCGCGCACCGATCCGGCGCCCCCGCCGCACCCGGTGATCGAAGCGCTGCGGCGCCTGGACCCCGACACGTTGACGCCGATGCAGGCACTGCACATGCTGGCAGACTGGAAGTCACGAGAGGCTCGCGAACGCGGCGTGTGACGCCCGCCCGCTTCGTGCGTCTCATCGGATGAGAGCGTGTGTCCCGAGGCGGCGTGCCCCCGACGCCTCCGCATCCCCGAGGAGCGAGCCATGAAGGCGAACCGACTGCTCACCCGCGCGAGCCTGCTGTTCGGCCTCGCGGCGATCCTGTTCCCGGCCGTCGCTCACGCGCGTGCGTTCCAGCCGCCCACCTGGGCGGCGGCGATGCGCGGCGCGGGCTACACCATCCCGGCGGAGTGGTCGGGCATCTGGGTGGACACGGACTCGACCTACTCCTGCACCCCGCGTGTGTTCCTGGAGACCACCACGGACACCGACACGCTCTGCGCCGGCTCGTACTTCGGCCCGGACACGACGGGCGGTGGCGACTACGACTGCACGGGCACGATCACCGCCACCACGATCGACCTCACGTGCACCGGCTCGTTCACGTTCGAGGACTGCACCGCCACGTTCGACTTCCACTTCGAGGGCAGTCGCACCGGGGACACGTCGATCGTCACCGCCACTTTCAATACGTCCTACAGCCCACCGGGCTGCGCGTTCCAGCCCGACGATTGCCAGATCATCGTCACGCGCAGCACGCGCATCGCGCCGCAGCCGCCCGGTTGTCTGACGTCCGTCGAGCGCTCCACGTGGGGGCAGGTCAAGACGCGGTATCGGTAAGGTCCGCGCTACGGCAGCCTGATCAACTGGGCCTGCTGGGTCCCCGCTTCCGTCACGAGTCGTGCCTGGTAGATGCCACCGGGCACGGCTCGTCCGTTCTCAGTGCCGTCCCAGCGCGCGACTTCTCCCTTGGCGACATGTTGAGCCCATACCCGTCGACCGAGCGTGTCGAACACCTCGAGACGACCGCTGACGGTCGGGGCGAGTGCGAACGTGACCGCGCCACCCGAGGGGTTCGGACCGAGCGACCAGATACGCGG
>CADEFY010000270.1 GCA_902826705.1 uncultured bacterium | reverse complement strand
GTCTCCTCGCGCTGGCCGATGTACGCCGGCGCGCCCGCCGAGTTGCCCGAGGCGCTCACGATCACCACGCCCGCGCGTGCCGCCAGCGTGATCGCCGCCGCGAGACTCGGCTGCGTCAGCGAGGTGAACGAGCAATTGACCACGTGCACGCCCATGCGCGTGGCGTAGCGGATCGCGGCCGCGGCGTAGCTCATGTCGACGGTGCCGTTGGGCGGCGTGTTGCCCGAGGCCAGCCAGCCGATGCGCAGCGGCATCACACGCGCCTCCGGCACCACGCCTGCCAGCCCGATGCCGTTGCCGCCGATCGCGCCCACGAGGCCGGCGACGAACGTGCCGTGTCCCACCCAGTCCGAAGGGTCGTTGTCCTCGACGCCGATGTCCTCGCCGCCCTGCCCCGCCACGGCGGTGATCACGAAATCCCAGCCGCTCACGTCATCGATGTAGCCGTTGCCGTCGTCATCCACCCCCGGCAGCCCGGCCTTCTCAGCCCAGTTCACATAGAGGTTGCCGCGCTCGCCGCGGCCGCCCAGGTCGGGGTGCCAGCCGTTGACGCCCGTGTCGATCACGCCCACCACGATGCTCGTGTCGCCGCGCTCGATCGCCCACGCCTCGGGCGCGCGGATGTCGTGCCGCGGCATCACGTCGCGGAAGAGCCACACGGTCTGGTGCGCGAGCGAGTCGTCAGGCAGTGCCGTGGTCTGCCCGAGCGCGATCGGAGCCGCCTCGAGCACCTCGGGCAGTGCGGCGAAGCGCGCCACCGCCTGCGCCACGTCGGTGCCGGCCGGCAACAACACGCGGTGATAGGCCGTCAGGTCGAGCGCGTCGGGCTCGAGTGGCGCGACCTCGGCACGGAACACCGGCTCGAACCCGGAGGCCCCGAGCGAGGCCGCCAGCGCATCGATCGCCGCCACGCCGAGCTGCGCCACGGGCCGCGCCTGCGCGGGCTGCGCGCCTGCCGCGCGCGCGCGCTGGGCGGCGAGGGGGGCCAGGCGCAGCTCGATCGCGTCCGTGCGGTGGGTCGGTTGGGCTGCAGCGGACTGAGCCGCCAGCAGCAGGATCGCGAGGGTCGAGGACGCGAGACGGCGCATGGGTCTCCGAGGCAGATCGGCAGGTCGGGGCGGCACCGAGTGTAGGGCACCGAACGCGAAGCCGGCCATGCCTTTGTCAGGAACCCCGGGGCTGCGGCGGCACGCGTTGACGAACCCCCGGCGCGTGGCCAGACTGCGAGGGCAGGGATGCGCGCCCCTCGAGTGCGCCCGGTCCACCCCATCACGGCAGGTCTCATGTCGATCGACGACGAACGCGACGCCCTCCGGCAGATGCTGCTCGACCGCTCGATGAAGTTCGGGGAGTTCGTGCTCAGTTCGGGCGCGACGTCCAACTACTACATCGACGTGCGCAAGACGAGCCTGCACCCCGCCGGACTCAAGCTGGTCTCTCGCATGTTCTGGGAACAGCTGGCGGCCGACGACGTGACGGCCGTGGGTGGTCTGACCCTGGGCGCCGACCCGCTGGTGGCCGGCGTGATGTGGTGGAGCCACGAGCAGGGCAAGCCGCTCGAGGGATTCCTGGTGCGCAAGAACCCCAAGGACCACGGCATGCGCGGGCTCGTCGAGGGCAACCTCGCGGGGCACAAGCGCGTGGCGATCCTGGATGACGTGATCACCAGCGGCGAGAGCGCGCTCATCGCCGCCGAGGCGGCCGAGTCGTACAAGGCCGAGGTCGTGCGGGTGCTCTGCGTGGTGGACCGGGCGCAGGGAGCCACGCAGATCTTCCAGCAGCGCGGGTATCCGTTCTCGGCACTTTTCTCGATCGACGAGCTGCTCCCGCAGCAGAAGTGACCGCCCGGCGCCCGCAGCGCTGGCCACACGCGTGCCCCCCGTCCGGGCCGCGGGCCGGTGGCTGGGGCGCACTCCGCCTGCCGGCGCCAAAGGTGGCTGGCGGCTCCGCCGATACCTTCGGGGCGATGCCGACCTCCACTGTCACCGACGAGGGCTGATGTTCGAACGCCATTTCGGGCTGCGCGAGAACCCGTTCCCCGCCGGCCACCAGATGCGATTCCTGTACCCGAGCCGCGAGCATCAGGAGGCTCGGGCGCATCTGCGCTATGGCATCGAGAATCGCGAGCCGTTCCTGCTGATCACCGGCGAAGTGGGCACCGGCAAGACCACGGCGCTCTACGACGCGCTGGCCGAGTGGGGCAACACCGTGGCGGTGGCGCTGATCACCAACTCGGCGCTGACGCGGCAGGAGCTGATCGAGGAGATCGCGCTGCGCTTCGGACTGCCGCTGCCGCCCGGCAGCAGCAAGCCGCAGGCGCTGGTGGCGCTGGAGCGGCACCTGCTCGGCGTGCGCTCGCGCGGCGAGTACGCGGTGCTCGTGCTGGACGAGGCGCAGAACCTGGCCACCGATCTGCTCGAGGAGATCCGCCTGCTCTCCAATGTGGAGTCGCAGGGCGAGAAGCTGCTGCAGATCTTCCTGGTGGGCCAGCCGGAGCTGGAGCAGAAGCTGTCGCGACCCGAACTGCGCCAGTTGCGCCAGCGCATCACTGTGCACTACCGCCTGAACCCGCTCTCGCCCGAGGAGACCGCCGGGTACGTGCATCACCGCGTGTCGGTGGCGGGCGGCAACGCATGGCGACTGTTCCCTCCCGACACGTGCCGCGAGATCTACCGGCTCACGCACGGCATCCCGCGCGAGATCAACACGGTGGCCTCGGCCGCGCTGATCGCCGCGTTCGCCGAGGGCGCCCAGGCCGTGACTGCCGCGCATGTGCAGCAGGTGGCGCGCGAGACCGAGTTCCGCAGCGTGCTGCCGGGCCAGGCGCAGACGCCCGATTCGCTCGAAGCGCCTCCGGCGCCGGCGACCACGGCGCTCGGCGCGGCCACGCCGCCCTCTCCCGCGCCTCCGGCGTATGCGCCGCCCGCGCCGCTGCCGCCGCCACCGCCTGCCGCATGGCAGCCGCCCGTGGAGCCCGGCACGCCGCCGCCCGCGTGGCCGCCGCCGCCGATCGAGTCCGCGCCGCCCACCGCGCCGTTCGCGCCGCCGATCCCGCGGCCCGAGCCCATGGCCCCCGCGGCGCCCGCGTGGCAGCCGCCCACGCTGGAGCCCGTGCGACCGGTGCCGACCGTGGATCCCGTGGCCGCCGAGGAGCGCGACGTGTGGAGCGCCGCCGTGCGGGACCTGCATGCATCGCGAGCGCGCGGAGAGGGCCCGGCTGCCGCCGCGCCGCCTCGTGCGCCCGAGCCGCGGTTCCCGAGTGTGGCCGAGCTGGAGGCGCGCAGCGCCGCGGCCGATCCGCGGCAGGCCGACCTGAGCCATCTGCCGCCGCGCCTGCGCGAGCGGATCGAGGCCGAGATCGCACGCGAGGAGCAGCAGCGCGGCATGGCGCCGTGGTGGATCGGCGCGTCGGTGGTGGCGGCGCTGGCGATCACGCTGATGCTGGCGCAGCGCTTCGGTGCGATCGACGTGCCCCTGCTGCGCGGGTTGGCGGGCACGCCCCGAGCCGAGGTCGAGCCGCTGCCAGCCGACTCGCTGGTGGGGGGCGCGCCGACGGACACGGTGATGGCGCCAGTTGTGCCTGCAGCGCGCGAGACGACGCGCGTGGCGCCTGCGGTGCGCGCAGCAGCGACGACGACGCCCACGGTGGCGCCCGTGCCCGCGCGCACGACGCCGCGCGCGGACACGACGCGGGTCTATGGAGTGGCGATCGGCGCGTTCCTGGACGAGACGCGTGCAGGAGAAGAGCGCGCGCGCATCGCCGACGCCACCAAGATGCCGGTGCGCATCGTGCCGTTCCGCGACTCGGGCGTGACCATGTACCGCCTGGTGCTGGGCAACTGGCCCAGCGAGTCGGCCGCCGAGGCCGCCGCCGGCGACCTGATGTCGCGCGGCATGGTGACCGAAGCGCGCGTGATGCCGCTGGCGCGCGGCAGTCGCTGAAGGGTCGCCGCGAGGCGTCGGCGCGTGGCTTGCACGCCTGACGCGCCGCCCTTAGCTTGGGCGGCCCTCTGCGTCCCCATCGTCTAGAGGCCTAGGACACTGCCCTTTCACGGCGGCGACACGGGTTCGAATCCCGTTGGGGACGCCACTCCGTCTTTCTGCTCCGCAGAATCGGTCAACTGCGCGAACGCCAAACAGGTTAGGGCGGTTCCAAAGCGCGAGCCGTCGAACGGCACTCCCTCGGGAAATAGAACCGCCTGCAGGCGCACCCGCTGCTCCGCCGTGGCCTGCACCCAGAGCGCCCGGGCGTTGCCCAGCACGTGCTCAGCGAACCCCAACAGGCCCTCCAGGTCGAGCTGCTCGACCGTCGCCTCGTTGAGCTCGAACTCCCCGAGCGTGAGCTGCTGGCGCAGGCGGTCGCGCTGGCGCTCATAGCTCGCCTGGTCGATCTGCCGGCGGAAGAGGAACGCGTCGTCCAGCTTGTCGAGCCGCTCGCGCAGGCCCGCGACGCGCCGCTCCAGCTTGGCGCGCAGCGCA
>CADEFY010000269.1 GCA_902826705.1 uncultured bacterium | reverse complement strand
CGCCGCCTTCGTCGCACACCGGGCAGTCGAGGGGGTGATTGACGAGCAGGAACTCCATGACGCCCTTGCGCGCCTTGACCGACACGGCGGACTCCGTGCGCACGTGCATGCCCTCGGTGACGGGCGTGGTGCACCCGGTCTGCACCTTGGGGTTCCACGCGATCTCGGGCGATCCGTCCGCACCCACGACCGGCTTGCGCTCGGCATCGAGCTTGGGGGTCCCGATCTCGACCACGCAGATGCGGCATGCGCCGAGCGGCGGAAGCTTGGACTGCGAACAGAAGATCGGCACATGCGTCTCGGCCGCGCGCGCCGCATCGGTGATGAGCGTGCCGGCCGCGACCTCCACCCAGCGCCCGTTGATGTTGACCCTGACGAGCTGGCTCATGCCCGGACCTCGGCGAGTTCGGCCTTGCGACGATTGACGAGGCTGCGCTGGTGCGTGACGAGGTGCTCGAACTCGTGGCGGAAGTGCTTGAGTGCACCCTGGATCGGCATGGCGGCGGCATCCCCGAGCGCGCAGAACGACTTGCCGAGGATGTTGTCCGCGATGTCCCCCAGCAGGTCGATGTCCTCCATGCGGCCCTTGCCCGAGAGGAGTCGCTCGAAGATCTCGGAGAGCCAGAACGTGCCCTCGCGACACGGCGTGCACTTGCCGCACGACTCGTGCGCGTAGAAGCGCGTGATGTTGTAGAGCGCGTCGACGATGCAGGTCTGGTCGTCGATCACGATCACGCCGCCGGAACCGAGGAACGTGCCCTTGGCGTTCATGCTCTCGTAGTCGAGCGGCGTGTCGAGGTCGGAGGCCGGCAGCATGGGCACCGACGAGCCACCGGGGATGATCGCCTTGAGCTCGAGCCCGTCGCGCATGCCGCCGCACAGGTCGTCGATCAGCACCTTCATGCTCGTGCCCAGCGCGACCTCGTAGTTGCCGGGGCGCTTGACGGGGCCCGAGACGCTGAACACCTTGGTGCCCGGGCTCTTCTCATTGCCCCACTGCCGGTACCAGGCGGCTCCGTGCTTGAGGATCGGGGGCACGGCCATGAGCGTCTCGACGTTGTTGACCACCGTGGGGCAGGCGTACAGCCCCTCGACGGCCGGGAACGGCGGCTTGAGCCGCGGCTGTCCGCGATAGCCCTCGAGCGAGCTGAGCAGCGCCGTCTCCTCGCCGCAGATGTAGGCGCCGGCGCCGAGATGCGTGTGCAGCTCGAACGCGTAGCCCGAGCCGAACACCGAGTCGCCGAGCAGTCCCGCCTGGCGCGCCTCGGCGATCGCGGCATCGAGGATGCGCTGGATGTACTCGAACTCGCCGCGCAGGTAGATGTAGCCCACATGACTGCCGATCGCGTAGCCCGCCAGGATCATGCCCTCGATGAGCAAGTGCGGGTTCTTCTCCATCAGCTCGCGATCCTTGAACGTGCCCGGCTCCGACTCGTCGGCATTGCAGACGATGTAGCGCGGCTTGGGCGACTGCTTGGGCACGAAGCTCCACTTGAGCCCGGTCGGGAATCCGGCGCCGCCGCGGCCGCGCAGCCCCGAGGCCTTGACCACGTCGATGCACGCCTCGGGCGTGGAGTGGCCCATCGTCTGCGCGAGCGCCTCGTAGCCGCCCAGCTCGCGATAGCGCGCGATGCCCTTGAGTCCTGGCGTGTCGATGTCCTTGAACAGCAGCGGGCCCCTCATCGCAGGCGCTCCAGCAGTGCATCCACCTTGCGCAGCGTGAAACGGCCGTCGGGCGTGGTCTGCCCGTGACCGATCCCGAGCCGCTTCTCGAGGTGCTTGAACAGCCGGTCGGCGCCCATCAGCGAGCAGGACAGCGTCATGCAGACCTGCAGATGATAGCGGCCCACGGGCTGCAGGTTGAACATGGTGTAGAACGTGGCGATGCCGAACACCTCGGGCTCGGGCAGTTCGACGGTGCGCGCCACGAGCTGCAGCGCCGACGGCGACAGCCAGCCCCACTGCCGCTGCGCCAGCCAGAGCGCCGGCAGCACGGCGGAGCGCTTGACCGGGTAGCGCGCGAGCGCCGCCTCGACCTCGGGCAGCAGCGCCGCCGGCCACTCCAGGCGCGGCGCGGCCTCGGTGGGCATGACGGGCGCGTGGCTCATCGGTCGATCTCCCCGAGCACGATGTCGATGCTGCCGATCGCCGCGATCACGTCAGCGACCAGCTTGCCCTCCACCATGAGCGGCAGCGCCTGCAGGTTGACGAACGACGGCGAGCGCACCTTCATGCGCCACGGCCGCGCCGAACCATCGGAGATGAAGTAGAAGCCGAGCTCGCCCTTGGGCGCCTCGACTGCCGCGTACGCCTCTCCCACCGGCGGGAAGAACCCGTGCGCCACGATCTTGAAGTGATGGATCAGCGCCTCCATGGAGGTCTTGACCTCCTCCTTGGGGGGCAGCACGTACTTGAAGTCGCGCACGCGGTAGGCGCCACGTTCGCCCATGTCGCGGATGCGGCCGATCGCCTGCTTGGCGATGCGCACGGACTGGCGCATCTCGGCCACGCGCACCAGGTAGCGGTCATACGCATCGCCGCCCGAGACGCCCACGGGCACGTCGAAGTCGTAGTGCTCGTAGCCGCTGTAGGGCTGCGCCTTGCGAAGGTCGAACGCCACGCCGGAGCCGCGCAGCGACGGGCCGGTCACGCCCCATGCGATCGCGTCCTTGGCGGACAGCGGCGCCACGCCCTGTGTGCGCGCGAGCCAGATCGGATTGCGGCTGAGCAGCTTCTCGTATTCGTCGATGTGCGCCGGCATCTCATCGACGAACTTCTCGCAACGCGCGAGCAGCCCGTCGGGGATGTCCATGGCCAGGCCGCCCACGCGGAAGTACGACGACGTCAGGCGCGCACCCGCGACCATGTCGTAGATCGACAGCACCTTCTCGCGCTCGCGGAAGCAGTACCAGAACACGGTGATCGCGCCGATGTCGATCGCGTGCGTGCCCATCCAGACGCAGTGCGCACTGATGCGCGTGAGCTCGGTGAGCAGGACGCGGATCGCCTGCACGCGTGCCGGCGGCTCGATGCCGAGCAGCTTCTCGGCGGCGAGGCAGAACGAGAGGTTGTTGGACAGCGGCGAGAGGTAGTCCATCCGGTCGGTCTGCGGGATGGACTGCGTGTAGGTCTTGTACTCGGCCTGCTTCTCCATGCCCGTGTGCAGGTAGCCGATGATCGGCTTGGCGCGCAGCACCGTCTCGCCATCGAGCTCCAGCGCCACCCGCAGCACGCCATGCGTGGAGGGGTGCTGCGGCCCCATGTTGAGCGTCATCGTCTCACTGCGCACGGTAGCGGACCTTCTTGGGCGCGAGCTTCTTGAGCTCGGGTGAGGGCACGATGCGGTCGGGCGTGTTGTGCGTGAACGCCACTTCCTCGTAGCCGAGCGGCGAGTCCTTGCGCAGCGGCCAGCCGATCCAGTCCTCGGGCAGCAGGATGCGCGTGAGGTCGGGGTGACCGGTGAACTCGATGCCGTAGAAGTCGAACGTCTCGCGCTCATGCCAGTTGGCCGTGGGCCACACGCCCACCACGCTGGGCACGCGCGGCTGCTCCTCGGTCACGTGCACCTTGAGCGTGAAGCGCAGGTTCTGCGACAGCGAGAGCAGGCTGTACACGACCTCGAAGCGCGGCACACGCGGCAGGCGGTCGACACCGCCCACCCACGAGAGCATGGCGAAGTCGAGCTCTGGGTCGTCGCGGAGGAACGTGCACACGTCGACCAGGGCCGACGTCGGGAGCGCGAGCGTGTGGTCGCGGACGGCCTCCCCGACCTGCCGCTCGAAGGCGACCTCGGGGAACCGCTCGCGCAGGCGCTGCTCGACGCGCTCGGCGGACAGCGGCATCAGGCCACTCCCCGGGGCGGCTGCGCACGGCGCGGCACCGGGCCGATCTCGACGCGCGAGGTGAGGATCTTCTCCTGCAGCTTCATGATGCCGTGGATGAGGGACTCGGGCCGCGGCGGACAGCCCGGCACGTACACATCGACCGGGATCACCTTGTCCACGCCCTGCAGGATCGCATAGTTGTTGAAGACGCCGCCGCAGGAGCTGCAGGCGCCCATCGCGATCACCCACTTGGGATCCGACATCTGCTCGTACAGGTGGCGCACGACCGGCGCCATCTTGATCGAGACACGCCCGGCCACGATCATCAGGTCCGCCTGGCGTGGCGAGCCACGGAACACCTCGGCGCCGAAGCGCGCCACATCGAAGCGCGGGCCGGCGATGGCCATCATCTCCATCGCGCAGCAGGCGAGCCCGAAGCCGAGCGGCCAGATCGCATTGGAGCGCGCCCAGTTGACCACGCTCTCGACGGTCGTGAACAGGATGCCCTTCTCGAGTTCCTCGCGCATGCGCTCCTCCTCGGTCATGGGCATGACGAGGTCGGGCGAGGGGGCTGCCGGGCGCGGGGCGGGCGAGAGCGTGCGGAACGGATCGGGCTCGTTGGAGTACGGCATCTCAGGCCTCCCGGACGGCGAGTCGGTGG
>CADEFY010000268.1 GCA_902826705.1 uncultured bacterium | reverse complement strand
CGAGCGCCGCTTCGGGCGGCGCCTTGGACGGGTCCGGGAGCGGCCAATGCACGCGCCGCACATCGCCGGCTAGTGGCGGGCACATCTCATCGTCCTCGCCGCACAGGGTGACCACCGTGTCGGCCTCACGCCACGGCAGATCGTCCACATGCTTGGAGGTGTGGCCGGTGATGTCGAGACCCACTTCGTGCATGACCGTCACGGCGTGCGGGTTCACCCCACTCGGCGCGGTGCCGGCGCTCATCACGGTGACGCCGGCGGGTGCGAACGCGCGCGCGAACCCCTCGGCCATCTGGCTGCGCGAGGCGTTGTGCAGGCACAGGAACAGCACATGAGCCGGCGGCCGGGAGATGAACGCGGCCGGCCGCAGCGGTTCGGTCATCGGCCGAGCACCACGGACTTGTACGCGCGCGCCGCGGCCACGCCGCCCAGCATGGGTGCGAGCCAGTAGATCCAGTGCAGCGACCACGTGCCGGACACGACGGCCGCGCCGAACGCCCGCGCCGGATTGAGCGCGGCGCCGGTCAGCGGCCCGCCCACGAGGATCCCCATCATGACGGCGAGCCCGATCGCGAACCCGCCGACCCTGGGGCCACGCTCGTCGACTGCCGTGCCCCAGACGGCCGTGACGAGGAAGAACGTCAGGATGAACTCGATCAGCACCGCCTGTGAGGTGGACACGCCGGCGGCGACCATGGGGACGCCGTAGTGCACGGCGTCTCCGGCTACGCCCGGCACGGCGGCACGCAGCAGGTAGCTGGCGACCAGCGCACCCACCAACTGCGATAGCCAGTAAGTGATCGCCGAAGTCCACGACTGCCGACCTGTGAGCACGAACCCCAGCGTGACCGCCGGGTTGAAGTGCGCGCCCGACGTGGAGCCGAGCGCGGAGACCATGACCGCCAGGGCGAGCCCATGCGCGATGGCCACGGTGAGCAGGTCGTGCGTGCCCTGGATGTGCTGCAGCACGATCGCACCCTGCCCGATGAAGCACAGGCAGAACGTGCCGAGGAACTCCGCCCAGTACGACTTGGGACCCTGGTCCATGCCGCCTCCGTGGTGGATCGGGGCCGCCGCGGCGGCGCACACGCCGCAGCGAGGCGGCGCGCGAAGCTAGCTGGGTGCGAGGCGGGGAGTCAAAGCGCGGGCGCCCCTCACACCATGATCCGCTCGCGTCGCAGCAGCTCCTCCATGAGCTTGGCGCTGCGTGCGGCCTGGCCGGCGTGGCAGTTGTTGAAGAACAGGTAGGTCTGCTTGGCCTGGGTGGCCAAGGCACGGATGCGCTCGAGCCACTCGGTGAGTTCGGCAGCCGAGTACTCGTGATCGTAGCGGTCGCCCTGCCCGCCGCCGGTGCGCGCACGCGGGGCCGTGGCGGCAGCCACTCCCGCGCGGGGCGATCCGGCCCACCAATTGCGCGCGTTGCGTCCGTGGAAGCGTACGTAGGCCACGTCGGTCGTGAGGTGCGCGACCGGCGGCAGCAGCCCCGGCAGCGCCGGCTCGTCCACCGCGCAGTAGCCGATGCGTCGCTCACGCAGCCACTCGGGCAGGCGCGGGTGCATCCACGACGCATGCCGGAACTCGACCCACAGGGGCTCGTGGTCGAACCGTTCGCGCAGCCGCTCCAGGTGCGCCTTGCTGCGCTCATCACGCTTGAAGCCGTAGGGGAACTGCGCCAGGAGGCCTCGGTACTTGCCGGCATCCTTGAGTGGCTGGAGGCACGCGAGGAACGCCGCGTCGGTGGCGGCATCGTCGGTCAGGTCATGCGTCATCGAGCGATGCGCCTTGACCAGGAACTCGAATTCCCCGGGAGTGCGCGCAGCCATCGAGGACAGCGTGCTGGGCGGCGGGATCCGGTAGTAGGTGGCGTTCACCTCGACGCAGTCGAAGTGCTGCGCGTAGTAGCCCAGGAACTCGCCGCTGCGCATGCCGGTCGGGTAGAAGGGCCCCACCCAGTCGGGGAACGAGTAGCCCGACGTGCCGATGCGGATCGCCCCCGGCGCGATCGTCATGGCGCGGGGCGGCGCTTGTCGAGCCGCGGCTTGAGCTGCGTGGGGTCGGGCGCGGAGCGTTCGGCGCCATCGTCGTAGCCACTGCGGCCGGCGAGCCGATCGCGCGTCGCGCGCCGCTGCACACGCGCGTCCCCCTTGCCCGGTGCATCCGCGTCGGTGCGCTGCGCCGCACCGAACGGCACGTGCCCCAGCGCGCGGCGATAGGCCAACGAGCCGGCCGGCACCACCGAGGCCTCACCCAGCCTGTCACGCACCTGGTCGAGTGCCTCCTGCAGGGCGCTGCGGCGTTCATCGCGTGCGAACAACTCGATCTGCTCACCTTCGCCCTTCTTCTCCAGCGCGCTCGCGCTCACGCCGATCAGCCGCACGGGCTCGCCCTTCCAGTGTTCGCGCCACAGCGCTCGCGCCACTTCGAAGATCGACACATGGTCGTCGACCGCGACAGGCAGCGCGCGCTGGCGCGTGATCGTGCGGAAGCGGAAGTCGCGCAGCTTGAGCGTGAGCGTGCGGGCTGCGAACCCATCGCCGCGCAGCCGCCTGGCCACCTGGTCGGCCAGCCGCAGCAGCGTGCCCTCGAGGAACGCGGCATCGCGCGAGTCCTCGGGCAGGGTGACCTCATGCCCCATCGACTTGGGGTCCACGCCCTCGTGGTACGGCACGACCGGGGTGCGGTCACGGCCCCACGCCGCCTGCTGAAGGTGCGGTCCCACCACGCCGAAGTGCTGCTCGAGCAAGGGCTCGGGAGCACGCGCCAGATCGCCCACGGTGGTGATGCCGAGGCGTGCGAACGCCGCGGCCGACTTCTCGCCCACGCCCCACAGGGCCTGCACGGGCTGCGGCCAGAACACGCCGCGGAAGCGCTCCTCGTCCATCACGGTGAGGCCGCGCGGCTTCTCCACTCCCGAGGCCATCTTGGCGATGAGCTTGTTGGGGCCGATCCCGATCGACGCACCCAGTCCGTGTTCCTCGGCGATCCGCTGCTGCAGCCCACGGGCCACGTGCGTGGCGGCCTCGTAGGTGTCGCCGCGGGCGCCGAGCCGGGAGAGGTCCAGGAAGGCCTCGTCCACGCTGAACGGCTCCACATCGGGCGTCACGGTGAGGAAGATCTCGAGCAACTCGAGCGACTTCTCGACGTATTTGCGCGGGTTGCCCTCCACGTACTCGGCGTGTGGGCACAGCCGTCGCGCCTCGCGCATGGGCATGCCGGCGCGCACGCCGAACGGCCTCGCCTCGTAGGAGGCGGCGGTCACCACACCGCGGCGGTCCTTGTCGCCGCACACGATCACCGCTCGGCCGCGCAGGTGCGGGTGGAGCTGCTGCTCCACCGAGGCGAAGAACGCGTCCATGTCGACGAGCAGGATCAATCGCGAGCCTCGTTCACGGCGTGCCCCCCGGCAGAGTCCATGCGCGGTTCAGACGCCAGCAGGCGCTGCGTGTGTCGTAGCACAGCTCGTAGCTGTCGTCGCGCGGCCCCTGAACCGCGAAGTGGCGGTAGACGCTCTGACCATCGCGGCGGTTCCACTGGCCGGTCACCTGCCGCACGGGCACCACCCGCCCCTGCCAGCGGAATCGCAGTGGACGCATCGCGCCGTCGACGAACACGGTGAGCACGTCGATCGGGTCATCGAGGGATTCGAACATGGGGTCTCTGGGGATCCTGGCACCGTGCACGATTCTACTGCACGGGCGTGCAGTCGCTCCAGCGATTTCATCGGCTTGTCCCACCGCGCTGGCGCTGCGGATCGGTATGCTCACCCCACGATCCTCGCCACACCCACCCCGAATCCCGAAGGAGGCCCTCCCCGATGGGCCGTTCTCCGCGTACCCGCTTCCTGCTGCCGCTCCTCGCGCTCGCATCCACGGCCCTCGCCGCAGCACCCGCGCTCGCCCAGGTCTTCATCAACGAGGTCCTGCCCAATCCGGTCGGCAACGACGTCGGCACCGAGCGCGTCGAGATCTACAACGCCGGACCTGGCTCGGTGAACATGACCGGCTGGGCGATCGACGACGCGGTCACGATCGGGCAGACCGCCGTGCGTGCGCGCATCCCCGAGGACCTCGATCCCACCTGCTCCACCAGCGCGATCATCGGCCCGGGCGAGTTCCGTGTGGTCATGATGCAGAGCGGCGCGGCCGTGCTGAACAACACGGGCGACGACGTGTACCTGGTCTCCGACCGTCTGCTCACCGCCACCGTCGTGCACTCCACCACCTACCCCGCCACCTCAGGTGAGGGACAGGTGTGGGCTGCGATCCCGAACGGCACCGCCAACTTCGCATTCCGCACGCCGTCCACGTTCTGCGCCAGCAACGCGCCCCCTGGCGACGTGACCGCGCCCGCGACCATCGCCGACCTCGTGGCCGCGCCCGGCCAGTTCCCCGGCGAGATCCGCCTCACGTGGACGGCGCCCGGCGACGATGGAGCCGTCGGTACCGCGAGCGGCTATGTCATCCGTGTCTCGCACAGCGCGATCACCGCGGGCACGTTCGACGCCGT
>CADEFY010000267.1 GCA_902826705.1 uncultured bacterium | reverse complement strand
GCTTCGTCCGGACGGGGGGGATCGGGCGCGCGGCGCTCGGGTCTGCGCAGACGCTCGCGGGGCCCGCGATCCTCGAGGGCCGCGTCGACACGATCGCGGTTCCTCCGGGCTGGAGCGCGCGCGCGGACGAGGTGGGAGCCGTGTGGCTCGCGCCGCTGGAGTGAGAGGAGAGCAATGTCGAAGTTTCGGGTCCTGGCCGCCTGCGCGGCGCTCGTGCTCGGGGCGGGTCCCGCGCGCGCGGATCTGCTGATCGGAGACGAGCAGCAGTCCGCGCTGCCGCATCACTGGATCGCGGAGAAGCCCGTGGGTGGGGGCGCCGGTCCAGTCACGCCGGAAATGCTGCGTGCGCCCAACACGGATCCGACTCGCTGGCTCTCCTATCACGGAGACACGCGCGGGGTCCGCCACAGCCCGATCCGCGCGTTCACGCGCGAGAGCGTCAAGCGCCTGCGCCCCGTCTGGCTGCTTCCGACCGGGACGAGCGGCCAGTTCGGTGCGTCGCCGCTGGTCTACGACGGCGTGATGTACGTGACCACCTCGTACAACCGGCTCTACGCCGTCGATGCGGCGAGCGGCGAAGTCCTCTGGCGCTACGACCACCCACAGCCGCCCGACCTGCGGCTCTGCTGCGGGCCGGCGAATCGCGGCGCGGCGCTGGGCGGCGAGCTCGTGCTGATGGCGACGCTCGACGCGCAGCTCCTCGCGTTCGAGCGCCGCACGGGCAAGCTCGTCTGGCAGGCGCGCATCGACGACTACCGCAAGGGCTACAGCGCGACGGGCGCGCCGCTCGTGATCGGTTCCCGCGTGATCATCGGCGTGGGCGGCGGCGAGTTCGGCGTGCGCGGCTTCTTCGACGCGTACGACCTCGCGACGGGCGCGCGCCTCTGGCGCCACTGGACGGTGCCCGCGGCCGGCGAGCCCGGCGTCGAGACCTGGTCGGGCGACTCGTACCTGCGCGGCGGCGCGCCGACCTGGACCACCGGCTCGTACGACCCGCAGACCGACACGCTGTTCTGGGGCACGGGCAATCCCTCGCCCGACTGGGACGGAAGTGTGCGAAGGGGCGACAACCTGTACGCCGACTCGGTGATCGCCGTCGATCCCGCGACGGGCCGGCGCAAGTGGCACTTCCAGTTCACGCCGCACGACGTGTGGGACTGGGACGCGTGCAGTCAGTTCTTGCTGGTCGATCTCGAGCTCGAAGGCCGCAAGGTTCCCGCGCTCGTGACCGCCAACCGCAACGGCTACCTGTACTGGCTCGACCGCACGAACGGGAAGTTCCTGCGCGCGCAGAAGTACCTGGATCAGGTCGACTGGGCGCTGCGCATCGAGCCCGATGGCCGCCCCGTCGTCGACCCGAGCGCGATCCCCGGCGAGAAACCCTCGCGGCGCGTCTGCCCGGGCAGCTACGGCGGACTCAACGGAGCGTGGAGCGCGAGCTACGACCCGCGGCTCGGCCTGGCTTTCCTGCCGTCGGTCGAGGCGTGCCTCGCGTACGAGGTGGGTGAGTCGGTGTTCGTCCCCGGCACGCCGTGGCTCGGCGGCACGCCGCTCACGCTCGACATGGATGCGGGCCGCTCGTACGCGCACCTGCTCGCGGTCGATCTCTCGACCGGCCAGCGCCGCTGGGCGAAGCGCATGCCCGTGGCCAGTGGCGCGCTGTCGACCGCGGGCGGCGTCGTATTCACCGGCAACCTCGACGGACTCGTGCTCGCGCTCGACGCGAAGACCGGCGAGACGCTCTGGCAGTTCCGCGTCGGCTCGGGCGTGCGCGGTCAGCCGATCGCATGGCAGCAGGCGGGCCGCGCCTACGTCGCGTTCGCGGCGGGGCAGCAGGTGGGCACGTCGCGCTGGGTCGGAGGCAGTGAGAGGGTGCCCGAGGGCGCCGTGCTCGCCGTGTTCGCACTCGATGCGAGGTAGCGCCGCGTTGCCCTGGGCGGCGCTGGCGCTGGCGTGCGCGGGCGCGGTGCGTGAGCCCGCATCGCCGGCCACTGCGCTGGCGCGCGATCCGCAGGCGCTCGAGCGCGGCCGCAAGCTCTTCACCGGAACCTGCGCGGGCTACTGCCACGCTGCCGCCGGCCGCGGACTGGGCAACGCGCCCGACCTGCTCGACTGCGAGTGGCGCCACGGCGACGGCGACGAGCAGATCCTCGCGGTCATGCGCGCCGGCGTCCCGGGCACCGCGATGCTCGGCTTCGCCGGTCGCCTCCCCGACGAGGATCTGCTGCGCGTGCTCGCCTACCTGCGCTCCGCGAGCCGCTGCAAGCGCGGCTGAGGCGTTTCGATCAGACGGGCGCGATGGGGTGGCGCCACCGGAGTCCTGGAAAGCGCGCGTAGTCGCGGTCGGTCGTGATCCACTCACTCCCCGACTCGATCGCGAGTGCGGCGAACCACGCGTCCGGAACCAGATTCCCGCGCGCGCCGACCTCCGCGCACAGGCCCGTGAAGATCGGCCAATGGCGCTCGCCGGGTTCGATCCGCACGGCGTTGGGGGACGACCTCAGCGCCTGCGCGAACGCGATCGCCGTGGCCAGAGGCGTGGGGGAAGCGAAGACGCGCGCGTGGGTGACGATGCGTAGGAAGCCGCTGAGCGCGAGGTCGGAAAGGCCGAAGGCCTGTGGGCCATTCGCGATCCCCTCGAGCCAGTGCCGATAGCGCTCGTGTCCCTGGCTGTCCGGTCGATGCGCGTAGACCAGGACATTGACGTCAAGAAGAAGCACGCTCTTTCTCCATCACGTCGAGCAGCGCCGCGGAGTCATCGAGATCCACTCCGGGGAGCAGGCCGCCCGACCCGAACACGGGGAGTTCGATGCGCTCGCGGTGGCGGCTGGCCCTCCCCTGGGCCAGCGCTGCGCGGAGCGCATCCTCGATCAGGGCCGTGAGCGTTCGACCCGTCCGGGCCGCGTGGACCTTGGCGCGCGCCAGCAGGTCGTCATCGATCTGGATGGTTGTTCTCATGCTCTACGTCTATATGGGTACTTTATGCATCAATATGCTTGCATGAGATGATCAAATGTCAACCGCATCGATGCGCGAGGCCCTCAGCGGCCGCGGACGGCGAAGCTGCAGACGGGGTTGGGCACGGGCGGCCGGCCGCCGAGGGCGCGCTGCAGCAGCGCGATGTCGCCGACGTCGCAGCCGGTGTTGCCGCTGACGCTGCAGCGCTTGAGCGCGAGCAGCGGCTGGGTCACGGGCTGACCGGCGAGGTAGCGGCGCATCTCGGCGATGTCCTGCGCGAAGATCGAGCCGTCGTCGGTCAGCTCGCCGCACTGGCACACGTCGCCCACGCCATCGGCCTGCGTCGACGAGATGCGGCCGCGGTCGAGCTGATCGGTGTTGTGCGCGAACGGGCAGTTGTCGGTGTCGTCGGAGCGGCCGTCGAGATCGACGTCGTTGGCCTGGTTGTAGTTGCCGACCGTCTGCCCGCCGCCGGGATCGACGGGCAGATCGTCGAGGCCGATGAACGCGCTGCCCACACCGGGAACCCCCGCGACGCCCTCGAAGGTGAGGACGGGGCGGGGCGGCGGCGCGCCGGCCGTGAGGAAGCGGATCGTGCCGATCTGCACCGGCGCGTTGGGCGCGTTGAGCGCCTGACCCGTGGGCGCACGCAGCGCGACGTAGAGCGTGTCGCTGCGCGCGAGGCCCGCTGCGATCGGTCCGTAGCTGAACGACTGCGCGAGATCGACCGTGGGGCCGATCTCGAGATTGCCCGGCTGCGCTGCGCAGGAGCGGCGCCCGTCGGAGGCGGGTGCGCCCTGGCAGCCGACCAGTGCGATGTCCTGCGTCTGGATCCCGGGGAATCCGATCAGCCCGATCGCTGCGGAGCGCAGCGGCTGGTCGGCGACCAGCTCGAGAGACCAGGCCTTGCCGTCGGTGTCGCTGCTCGCGCGATCCAGCTTCAGCTCGATCGAGGGCGTGAGGCTGCCGAACGCGATCCAGGCCTCGTCGATGCCGATCGGCTGATCGTCGGCGTCGACCGCGATCGGGATGCCGAGCTGGGTGAGCCCGTTCTCTTCCAGCTGCGGTGCCTGCGCGATCAGATCCTGCGTGTCGCCCAGGGAAATCGTGGCGAGCAGATGCGTCTCGAGCGGTTGACAGAGCAGCGGGTTGCCCTCGAGCGTGAAGTAGAGCACGTCGCTCGGAATGGCTGGATCCACGACGGGCGTCGCGAACGAGAGGCCGCGATTCACGGTCGGCCCGAGGCCCGCGGCGCCCGAGCACGTGGTCGTGCCGCAGCCCAGACCGAAGTCGAGGCTCCCGAACGCCACACCGGCGGGCAGCTTGAGTCCGAACGACACGCGCCGGATCGCGACGTTGGGGCAGGAGAGGTACAGCTCGTACAGGAACTCCTCGCCCGCTCCCTGCAGCGTGCCCCCGTCGGACGAGGTCGCCGGACCCAGCGCGAGCGGGACGAGCGTGAGCTGCAGCGGCTCGCACGCATCGCCGGTGCCGTCGAGGTCCCGATCGCACTGTTCACCCGCGCCTTCTCCGGGGTCGAGCGTGTCGGAGTCG
>CADEFY010000266.1 GCA_902826705.1 uncultured bacterium | reverse complement strand
GGCACCCGGCTGCCCGCCGGTGCGGAGAGTGACGTGAGTCGAGCCGCCGAGCGTGCCGTGAGCGTGACCTCCTCCGAGGCGCGGATGCTGCCCGCGATCACGAGGCGCTCGTCCATGCGAGCCGCGTCGAACGTCGCCGTGACGACATCGCGTGGAGGGCGCGGATCGGACGTGCGCTCATGGGACGGGGCGCAGCCGGCGAGGACGAGGACGAGCGCGGTCGCGGCGGCCCGTCGCGACGGACCTGCTAGCATGCGCGGCCGCAGTGCGGACTCCGGTCGCGGGCGAGTGGGGTTCGTGGGAGTGGTCATGCCCGTGAGAGTCCCGAACCGCCAGAAGGATCCATCGCCGCATGAAACGCCTTTCCGCCAAGGACTTGCGCGACTCCATACGCGCCGCTCGGCCCGCGCACGACGCGGCGGCGGAGCGCCGGCTGCTCGCGGCCGCCCGGCGCGGGGACCGGGCGGCGCTCGAGGCGGTGACGCGGCGGCTCTCGGGAGCGCTGCACCGGTTCGGACGCGGGTTCTGCCGCGATCCGCACGATGCCGAGGACGTGATGCAGGACGTGCTGGTCGCGCTCATCGAGTCCCTGTCGCGCTTCCGTGGGGAGTCCTCGTTGTCGAGCTGGGCCTACGTCGTGGCGCGCAACGCCTGTGCACGCCGCAGGAAGCGCGGCGCACGGGTCCGCCCGCTGGCGCCGGACGACGCGCCCGACTCGCTGCCGCTGCACGACCGCGGCCCCGGGCCCGATGTCGTCGCCGAGCGGCGCCAACTGCGCGCCGACCTGGAGTCGGCGATCGCCGCGCTGCCCGGATCGCTCCGCGACGTGCTCGTGCTGCGCGACGTCGAGGGGCTCTCGGCGGCGCAGGTGGGCCGGCGGCTCGGGCTGGGCGAGCGCGCCGTGAAGTCGCGACTGCATCGCGCGCGCGTCGCGCTCCGCCAGGTGCTCTCGCCGCACGCGCCGGCGGCGACGACGCCGGGGCCCCACTGCCCTGACGTCGCACGAGCGCTCAGCCGCTTCCTCGAGGGGGAGCTCGATGCGAGCGCCTGCCGGAGACTCGAGGGCCATGTCGCGTCGTGCCCCGACTGTGGCGACGTGTGTGCCGAGCTGCGCCGCGCGCTGGGCGCGTGCAGCGCCTGGCGTGAGGCCCCTGCCCCCGACGCCGTGCGCCGGGCCACGCGCGCGGCGCTGCGCGAGGCGTTGCACACCGCCCCGACGGCGTCGCCCCGCCGCGGCGCGCGCCCGTAGCGCAACAGACGCGGGCGCAGGCATCTCCCCGCACCGCCCCTCCCCTCACGAATCCCCCCTCAGCGACCGAGACTCCGGAGCGACGCGAGGCCCCGGTCCGGGGCCCCGCGCGTGCATGCATCGGTGGCGTGATCCGGGGGCACTCATGGCGGCATGGTGGCGAAAGCAGTCCGGTCCGGGCGGCGGCGCGGCGGCATCCGCACCCGTCGCCGCGGCCGCGCCCGCACCCGCGCCGCCCGTGCATGCCGGCCGCCCCCCGGAGACGCCGCGCGAGGCCATGGAGACCGCGCTGCGCAAGCTCACGCAGACGCGCGCCAAGGCCCTGCTCGCGCGCGCCGACGGCCTGGCTGCCAGTTCGGACGGACCGGTACTGCTCGAGCGCCTCGCCACCGCCGAGCAGACCGACCTGAAGCCCATGCCCGCCACGATCGCGCGCGCGCTGCGCATGACCCACGACCTCGATGCCTCGATGCTCGAGCTCGTCGACCTGTTCGAGAGCGATGCGGCCCTGGCACAGGAGGCGCTGCGCGTCGCCGACTCGGCGTACTACCGCCGCGGTGGCGGCACGATCCAGTCGATCCTCGATGCCGCGCAGCGCGTGGGCATGTCGGGCCTGCAGAACGTGCTCATGGGGCACCTGGTGCGCAGCGCGCTGTGCCGTCCGGGCAGTCACTACGACGCGATCGCGGACCACGTGCACCAGCACGGGCTGCGCGTGGCGAGCATCGCCCGGAGGCTGGCGCGCACGTTCGAGCAGGATCCCGAGACGGGCTACTCCTTGGGCCTGCTGCATGACGTGGGCAAGCTGGTGCTGTTCGATGCGATCGGCACCATGCGCACGCAGCAGCGTCGCGAAGTGCGCATCCCGCCGCCCTTCCTCAAGGCCATGCTGCGCGAGCTGCACGAGCCGCTCGGCGGACTGGCGGCCCTGCGTTGGGGGCTGCCGCCCACGCACGCACGCGCCATCGCACGGCACCACCGCGATCCACTGCCGGAGCAGCACGAGCCGATCATCGAGCTGCTGCATGTGTCCGAGCGCGCCGACCTGGCGCAGCTCCGGCAGGAACCGCTGGACACCGAACGCTGGTGGCGCGAGGGCGCACTGCGCACCGACCGCGGCCAGGCCGACCCGCTGATCGCAGACGCCATCCAGGAACTCACCGCAGGCTGAGCCACTCACGCGGGCTCGCCCTGCGCCGAGCCGAGGAGGGAAGCATGTTCAAGTCACTCTGGAACCGTGTCGCGGGCCACACGCCGCCCGCCGCCGATGCGACGGCTGCGGCGCCGCCCCTGGAGCCAGCACCCGTCCCGGTGGCTGCGCCCGTCCGCTCGGCCTCCGCCCCTTCGGAAGAACCCACGGTCGAAGCGCAGCTCCGGCGCGCGCTCGCATGGCGCGTCCAGGTGCTGACGGATGGCAACCCGCCCGAGGTGCTGAAGTCCGACGGACCTGCACTCGTCGAACTCGCCGTGCGCGATGACGAGGCCGTGGTGCGCCAGACGCCCGGCGCAGCGCTCGAGGCGCTGGCGCTCGCGCGCGATCCCGACACGCCGCTGCATCAGCTGAGCGCGGTGTTCGAGAAGGATCCCATGTTGGCGCAGGCGCTGCTGCGACTGGCCAACTCCGCGTGGCACCGCCGCGAGGGCGACATGCTCACCAGCCTGCCGCTCGCGGTGCAGCGCATCGGCCAGCGCGGTGTGCAGGGCGTGCTCGCGGGCTCGTTGATCCAGCAGGCGCTCTGCCGCCCGGGCGGCGGCTACGACGAGCAGGTGCACCGCGTGTGGTCGCACATGCAGCGCACCGCGCCGATCGCACGAGCCATCGCCACGGCCTTCCGCGTCGACCCCGAGACCGCGTTCATGCACGCACTGCTGCACGACGTGGGCAAGCTGGTGCTCTTCAGCCACATGACCACGCTGCGCCTGTCGCTCAAGCGCGAACTGAGGCTGCCCGAGGCGTTCTTCCGTCCGCTGCTGTGGCATCTGCACGAGCCGTTGGGCGGACTGGCGGCACTGCGGTGGGAGATGGGCGACGCGACGGCCCATGTGATCGGCGGGCACCATCGTCGCCCGGTGCCCGAACGGGCCGACCTCGCGACCGAGGTGATCTTCGTGGCCGAGGCGGTCGAGTTGGCGCGCTGCAACACCACCAAGCTCGACCTGCCGCAGCTCTGGCAGGACGGCGGGCTGACCGCGGATCCGGGGGCCGTGGAGGCGGCGATCGCGACACTCCCTGCCGCCTGAGCGGCGGTGCGCACGAGAGGTGACCGCGGCCTGACGCCCCGGCCGCCGCCCCTCTGCTAACCTGCCCACATGCTCATCTCCGCTCGCGTCTCCAGCGCAGCCCGTGCTGCGCTCGTCGTGCTCGCGCTCAGCTGCAACACCGCGATCGATCTGGCCCAGGCCGCCGCTCCGGCGGCGCCCACGCCCACATCCGCCGCCCCCGATTCCGCGCCGCGCCGCGTGCTGCGGCGCGTGCCGTTCCCGCTCCCCGGCACCAACCGCCCGGCGCCGAGCGGGGCCGACAGCGTGGTGCGTGCAGTGCTCGACGGCGGCGGATCGGCGCTGGTCGCACGCCCCATGGTCGAGCCCGACATCCCCACGTTCTGGCGCACCAAGGCCGAGCGCACGAACTACGCGCAGAGCGCGGACTACGACGAGACGATGCGCTACTGCCGCCAGCTCGAGGCGGGCTCGCGCTGGGTCAAGCTCATCAGCTACGGCCGCTCGGGGCAGGGACGCGAGTTGCCTCTGCTCGTGGTCAGCAAGGACCGCGCGTTCACGCCCGAGGCCGCGCGCGCCACCGGCAAGCCGGTGCTGCTGATCCAGAACGGCATCCATCCCGGCGAGATCGAGGGCAAGGACGCCTCGCTGGCGCTGATCCGCGACCTCGCCGTGCTGCGCAAGCGCGAGGCGCTGCTCGACTCGGTCACGCTGCTCGTGCTGCCGATCTTCTCGGTGGACGGTCATGAGCGGCTCAGTCGCTACAACCGCATCAACCAGAACGGGCCCGACGAGATGGGCTGGCGCCACACGGCCGCCGGCTACAACCTGAACCGCGACTACCTCAAGGCCGACTCGCCCGAGATGCGTGCGCTGATCGGCAACGTCTACACGCGCTGGTGGCCCGAACTGCTGGTGGACGACCACACCACCGACGGCGCCGACTACCGCCACGACGTCACCTACGCGATCCCGCATGGCCCCGGCACGCCCGCCAGCATCGAGCGCTGGCTCACCGAGGCATTCGAGGGCCGCGTGCTCGACACC
>CADEFY010000265.1:2068-4534 GCA_902826705.1 uncultured bacterium | reverse complement strand
CAGACCGCGGTCCTGGCCAGCCTCTCGCGTGCGAGTTGGTGGTTGGGGGAGGCCTCGGCGATGTCCCGCACCGTGTGCTCGGCGCCGCCGTAGCGCGCGAGGTCGAAGTTGAGGTCGGGAAGGTCGCCGAACCCCCACCAGCACGAGTAGTAGTCGGCGGGCTTCCACGGCCGGCCCACGTCCGGCCAGCCCGCGGGCAGCGGCCACTGCTTGAAATCGAACCATGAGTAGTAAGGGCTCTGGGGGCCCTTCTCGACGGCATCCTTGAACGCATGATGGCCGCTGCCGCAGTGGTTGTAGACGATGTCGAGGATGATGCGCATGCCGCGCGCCTTGGCTTCCTTCACGAACGCGCGGAACTCCTCGTTGCTCGCGAAGTGTGGGTCCACCTTGCGGTAATCGGCACCGTCGTACTTGTGCGTCGACTTCGCCTCGAAGATCGGATTGAAGTACAGGATCGTGACGCCGAGCGACTGCAGATGGTCGAGGCTCTGACGCACCCCTGCGATGTCGCCGCCATAGAACACCATCCAGTCACGGCCGTCCGGCGTGTGCTTGGCCTGCGTGAGCAGTGCGGCGTCGTTCCAGTCCTTCGTGAGGTGGTAGTACTCCTGGAACGAGGGGTCGATGCGGCCCGAGGCGGGCAGCTGCGTCTTGCCGCGGTAGTACCACTCCTTGAAGTCCTGGTCGTTCGCCGGGTCGCCATTGCGGAAGCGATCGGGGAAGATCTGGTAGATGATCCCGTGCTTGACCCAGTCGGGCGTGACGAATGCCGGGAACTTCGTGGCATCGAAGCGGAACCGGTCGGTATCGCTCGCGCCGAGCCCCTTGGGGGTGAGCCACAGGGTCTTCGCGCCATCGCGGTAGCGGAAGGCGTAGTCCGTGACGCCCGCAGGCAGGGTGACTTCACCACGGAAGTACTCGAACACGCGGTCGACGTTGAAGCGGGGCAGCGGCGTGACCGTCTGCCTGCCGGACTGCCAGATCACCAGGTCCACGCCCTGCACGTCGTCGCGGTGCGCGCGGGCGGTGAACTCGACGCGCCCCGCGCCCTTGTGATTCAACTCCTGGGCACCCTGCACATGCTCGATGCCGTCGCTGAACACGTCGCCGTCGCCCACCTTGACCGCGATCGCCGGGAAGCGCTCGTCGACCTTGCGCACCGAGTTCTTGCCGCCGAAGCCGTCATCGACCTCGCCGTCCTGGCTCGCCTTGTCCTGGGTCCAGCCGTTGGCGCCGAGCACCACCTTGTAGTGGTAGTCCCCGGGCGCGAGCAGCAGCGTGGCGGTGTACTCGCCGTCGCCATCGGGATCGGTCATGGGCGTCTTGCCGACCGTCCAGTCGTTGAACTGGCCGGCGAGCGAGACCTGGTCGGGCCGGAGGTCCGGCCGGAATCGGAACGTCACGCGCCGCAGTCCGATGGCAGCCGCGGCCGGCTTGGGAGGAGGCGAGCCGTGGCCGACGGCGATCGCCTGGGCGCCCACCACGACGATCGCGTTCTTGCCGCCGAAGCCGTCGTCCTGGGTCTCGCTCGCGAACTCGTCGGTGAACCACTGGTCCCCGTTGACGACGTACTTGTACTCCACGCGGCCGGCGGCGATCTCGACCTCGGCACTCCAGACACCGTCCTGATCCGCATCCGCCATGGGGTTCGCCGTGGCGTTCCATCCGTTGAAGCTGCCCGCGACGGCGACCGAGCTGACCCCGCCGATCATGGGCTGGTAGCGGAACGTGACCTTGGCGGCGTCCGCGACACGGGCCGCGCCGAACAGCGACAGCAGGATCAGCAGCACGCCCAGGCCGCGGCGCGGGGCGATGAGTGGCGAGGACATGTCGAGTGCTCCTCCGAGCGGGGGCGGGATCACTTCACGATGAGGATGGAGTTCTTGCCACCGAAACCGTCGTCCTCGGAGTCCGGGTTGACCGGATCCGTCGCCCACTTGGCGCCGTCGACGAGGTACTTGTACGCGTGCCGTCCGGCGGCGAGCTTGCGGACGATCGTCCATGTGCCGTCGGACTGCTGCGTCATCGGGTCCGCGAGCGGCGCCCAGCCGTTGAAGTCGCCGCAGAGCGACACGGTGCGGGCTGCGGTCGCGAAGGTGAATCGCACGCCATCGGCGGTCGGCTCGGGCGCCTTGCCGCGCCCGGTCACCGCGACCGCGGCCTTGGCAGGAGCGGTCGCGCTCGCCGGGGCCGCGCCGCCGCCGCCCACGACGACCACCGAGTTGGAGCCGCCGAAGCCGTCGTCGACCTTGTCGGTCGCGTCGGGGTCGGGCTTCCAGTTCGTGCCATCGATCACGAACTTGTAGGCGTAGCGGCCGGGCTCGAGCTTCTTGACCAGCTTCCAACTGCCGTCGGCCTGCTTGCTCATCGGGTCGGCGCTCGTGCTCCAGGCGTTGAACTCGCCCGCCACGGCGACCGAGCCCCCCTCGCCCTTCCAGAGGAACGTGGTGCCGTCGGCCGAGG
>CADEFY010000265.1:0-1968 GCA_902826705.1 uncultured bacterium | reverse complement strand
AGCGACGCGGGCCTGAATGCGTGCGAGCGCGCCACCAGGGTGTACTGGCCCTGCGGCAGGCGTTCGAACCGGAATCCGCGCTTCGCTCCACCGACCGTGTCGGCGCCGAGCACCGTGGCGCCCCGGAGCAGCGTGATCACGGTGGGGGCGTAGGGCGTGCCCTCGAACCCCGCGTAGCGCGTCGAGTCGTGGCGCACGAAGCCCTCGAGCCCGCCGGTGGCCTCGGTGGGCAACGGCCGGATGCCCGTCGGCGTCAGCAGCGTGTCGGCGTCGTTGCCGGCGCATCCCGCCACCGCGAGCAGCGCGAGGGCGGCGAGGAGCGCGCGCCGGCGGCGGGTGGCGTGGAGGGGCGTCATCGCACGTCGATCAGGGAGTTGAAGCCGCCATAGCCGTCGTCCGTGCGATTGGGGTTGTTGGGGTCTTCCTTCCAGTTCACCCGGTCGATCACGAACTTGTACTGGTAGCGCCCCGCGGGCAGCGGCTGCGTGCGCGTCCACGTGCCGTCGCCGTCCTCGTCCTTCATCTCGCCGACGAGGAACGTGCCGGTCTGCGCCTGGCCTGCGAGCCAGTTGTTCTCCGGCCAATTGCCGGCCAGCTGCACGACGCGCGCCGAGGGCGCCTGGAAGCGGAACACGACTCCGTCGCGCGTCTGGGTGGGTGGTGGCAGGCGCTTCTTGACGAACCCCATGCTGCTGCAGGCCAGGCTGGAGACGCCGACCGCGAGTGCGGTCACGAACAGGATGGTGCGACGCATGGACCTCTCCTCTACGGCGGCCGGGGGATCAGAAGCGGACGATGGCCTCGAGCTGGATGCGCTTCTCGTTCTGCAGCCGCTTCTCGGCAGCGGAGATCTGCGGGGCGAGACTCAGCCAGTCGTTCTCTGCGATGAAGCCCGTGGCGTTGCGCTCGTTGAGGAAGCGCTCCCGCCCGATGCGCGCGAAGTCGTTCAGGTCGCGGTCCAACACGTACGGGTCGACGCCGAAGCCGAGCGAGACCTCGATGCCGCCGCCGAAGCGGTAGATCGCCTCGGTGAACTGGCTCACGTAGCCGCGTGTGAGTCCGAGCGAGGGCGCGTCGTACTTGACCCAGCGCCAGTCGGTCTGGAGCCGCAACGGCTTCGAGGGGTCGAAACCGAACTGCACGATGGTCTCCGCGTAGAGCGGCTGGGTGCCGAGATTGACACCCGAGTAGTCGCCCATCACGGCGAAGCGCATGTCATTCGCCAGCCGCAGGGGCACCTGCACCGAGGGTCGCACCGCGACGACGTCGGATCGTCCGAGCAGCGTCAGGCGGTTCACCGAGACCTGGTGCTGGCCGCTCTCCAGCCAGAAGTTGCCGGTCGGGAACCAGAGCTGGTACTCCCACGCCGTCCGCGGGTCGTACTCGAACTGCGTCCAGACCACATCCAGCGTGGTCTTCACGCGCCGCCCGAGGTAGTAGCGCCAGTCGCGGTCCCAGCCGAGGCGGAACTCGGTCATCGAGTTGTCGAGGTCATCGCCCACGGTGACCCCGCGCTGGAAGTCGACGTTCTCGAATCGCGGATGGTCGGCGTTGGGCACGCCCGGCGGCGCGGTCGGCGGCTGCGTCCACGACGGGTAGCGATGGCGCTGGTGCTCGACGTCGGCGCGCAGCCCGATGTCGCCCTGCGCCAGGGTCCATGCCCCTCCCAGCGCCATGCGCCAGGAACGGTCCGTGGTGAAGTGGGTGCCGTCGGCCGAGGCGCTCGCCCCGCGCGTGGCCGAGACCGAGGTGGCCGCGATCGCCGCGGCCTTCCAGTCCGAGCGCGTCGAGCCGTTGACCAATGTCATGCGCCGCGCGCCCGTGAGCAGCGCGCCATGCATCCGCGCACTCGGCGAGATCGTCCACTGCACGTCTCCTCCCACGGCGAACCACTCGTTCGTGGTCTGCCCGCGCCACAGCGAGAGCGTGCTGTCCGAAGTGGGCTGGGCGAGGGCGAGCTGCCCCAGC
>CADEFY010000264.1 GCA_902826705.1 uncultured bacterium | reverse complement strand
GGCACCGAGGTGGCGCCCCACCGATCGGTCACCACGTTGACCTTCACGAACGGCTGGCGGGCGTCGGCGGTCTCCACCGGCAGGGAGGCCAGGCGGAGGGTGCCCTGGCCGGTGGCCAGCACGACGTAGCGGGCGGTCACGGTGTCGCCACCGTCGAGGGAGACGGTGAACGTGCCACCGGCGGGAACGATGTCGTTGACCTTGGTGGCCACCACGACGGCATCGTTGGGGTACGTGCCGACGCCGCCCGCGGAGAACCACGGCAGCGAGCCGCTGCGCACGATGGTCCAGCCCAGGTCGCGCAGGCCGACCTCGAAGTCGTACACGTTGACGTCGGTCACGGTGGCCAGGTCATGGACCTGGTGGTTCTGCATGGTGTCGTCGCTCAAGTGCTGCGCGTTGGCGTCGCCCGCTGCGTACACGTAGGTGCCCGCGCCGGTGCTGATGTAGAAGCGCTGGATCGGGATCAGTCCGCGCACGTCGGCCCGCTGCGCGCCTCGCAGCCCGCCGGCCTCGGCCGGGAACACGAACGGCGCCAGGCACTCGATGCGCACGGGCGTGTTGTTGATGTTCGACGCGTCCCACGACCAGTCGGTGTTGGGCAGGATCTGGCTGCTCACGCCGCCGTTGCTCGACCAGTGCACGTCCTGGCCGTCGGCCCACATCACGAACTCGGTCGTGCCGATGCCCGCGCACAGCGTGGCGGGGACCGGCGACTCGAGTTCCTGCAGCAGTTCCTCGGAGCCGCCGTCCCACGACAGCAGCGTGAGGCCGCTGAGGAGCCAGACCTTGCTCAGGTCGGCGTCGGCCGCCGTGATCCAGATGCCGGGCGGTCCCTGGTCGCCCCAACCCGAGAACGCATGCTGCTCTTCGAACGTGTCGCCGAGGTCGGTGGAGGCTTCCACCATCACGTCCGCGTAGTCGTCGGTGGCCAGCTTGAGCGCGCTGGGCGCGCTGCGGGTGACCCAGAGGTCCATGTCATTCACATCGTCGCGGAACCGCAGCTCGCCCCACGTGGCTCCGCCATCGAACGTCCGCGCGAGCAGCCAGCCCTCGGAGTCGCGCACGCTGTCGTAGCCGTAGGCCAGCAGGTAGCCGACGTTGCCGAAGTTGCCGTCGGCGAGCATGCGCTTGACGCGCTGCACCTGGAACGGGGAGTCGAACGTGGAGGTGGTCCACGTGAAGCCGTCATCGTCGCTGGTCCGCAGCCGCGGCGGTCCGCCGCCACGCACCGAGGTCACGCAGGTGCGCGTGACGGTGTTGGGCCCCACGATCAGGTAGCGCTCCATGATCTGCGTGACGCCGCCCCCCAGCTCGTCGCCGTGGGCCGTCCAGTCATAGCCCGGATCGAACGGCGAGCCGGTGGTCCAGTAGCCGGCCTCGTCGGAACCGACGCTCAGGCCGAGTCCGCTGTTGCTGAGCCCCACGCACTGCGTGCGGCCGTTGGAGTACTGCGTCGGCAGGTGGGACCACGACGAACCGCCCAGGCGGGCGGCGGGCAGCGCGGCGCGCACCGGTGCAGCGGCGGGCGCACTCCAGCGGTGGAACGCGGCGAACGGAGCGTCGGCGGCGAGGGCGGGAGCGGCGGCGGGCGCGAGCGCAGCGAGCAGCAGGGCTGCGGCGATGGCCGGCCACCGTCCTCCATGGAGGGCGTGGTGCAGCGGCATGGAAGGAACCTCCGAAGGGCGTGGGGTGGGAGAGAGTGCCCTCGGGCCCGCCCGATCCGCAGGCCGTGAGCGCGGGGATTCTACCGCCGGCCCACGGCACGGCCGAAGCCGAAAGTGCGCACGGCGAGCCCTTTCCTGCAGGGTCGAGCGGGCCCGAGTATGCTGCGCGACCGATGCGCGCTCTTCCGATCCTCGTGGCCGCTGTGGCGCTGCTCCTGTGCACCTCGGTCTCCGATGCCGCTGCCGCGGCTCCGCCTGCGCGTGCGCGCGGCGATGCGGCGACACCGATCGCGCGACCCGACACGGGGCTCTTCGTCCCGGTCGCGCGTCAGGTCCGCGCCGCGCTCGACCGGCTCGCGCGCACCGAGCGCCAGCCGATCACACCCGATCGCGTGCATCTGCTGCTCGCCACCGGACAGCTCGATGCGGCCGCGCGTGCGGCTCGCGCGCTGCGCGGCGACGATGCGGCCACTGCGGTGGCGCGCGGCCGTGTGGCGCTCGCGGTGCAGGACTTCGCGGCGCTGCCGGCACACGTGCCGCCGCAGCCCGCGGCGGGCGAGCCCGACGCGCTGCGGTCGCTGCGCTACGCCTGGCTCGCCGCGCGCGACGACGCCGCCACGGTCGATGCGCTCACGCGCGCGCACCTCGCGCGCGAGGCCGACACGGCGAGTGCGCCCGAACTGCTCGCCGCAGGGCGCGTGGCGCTGGACCAGCTCGAGCTGGCGCGCGCCGAGTCGCTCTACGCACGCGCGCTCGCCGCCATGCCGGTGGCGCCCGAGCCGCCCGCGTGGGGCGATGCGACCTCGGCCCGCCGTGCCGCTGCGCGCATCGGACTGGCGAGCGTGCAGCAGAAGCGTCGCGAATGGGACGCGTCGCTCGTCACACTGCGCGCGGCGCTCGAGGATCACGCGGGCGCCGACGCCCTCATGGCGCTCACCGAGACGCTGATCCGGCTGGGCCGCACCGACGAGGCGATCTCGGCGGCCGAGTGGGCGGTGCACCTGGCGCCCAACCACGAGAGCGCGCACTACCTGCTGGGCAACGGCTACGCGCGCCGCAACTACACGCAGCTCCTGACGGCGTACCCGGCGGCATTCGCGGACGCGGCCGGCCGCCGCGCGCTGGCCGCAGCCGACGCGCTGCTCGGCGCGGGGCGACGCGCGGAGGCGCGCGCGGCGTATGCGCGCGTGATCGCCGCGCACCCGGGCTGGGCCGATGCGCGGGTGCGAATGGCGTCGCTCGACTTCGAGGACGCGCGGCTCGCGGAGTCGCGCGCGCAGTGCGAAGCCGCCCTGCGTGCCTGTCCGGAGTACGGCCGTGCGCACGGCGTGCTGGCCAAGGCGCTCGAGTCTCAGCGCTTCGCCGTCGATGTGCACCGCGCGGGCTACGAGGCGCGGTTCGCCGCCGCGCCCATGCCCGACGTGCCCGGGATCGAGCGCTTCGTGGCCAACTGGCATGCGCTGTCCGCACGGCATCAGAAGCGCGTGGCGCTCTCGGTGGCGCCGTGGCGCGCGTTCGTGCCGCTGCTGGCCGACGGTGGCGCCACGTACTTCATCAAGCCGCTGTGGATGCGGCTGTCGGAGTGCCCCAACCTGGAGTCCCTGCGCGACCAGCGCATCGACTACGACTCGCGGCTGTGGGACGACGTGCGCGGGTGCGGCGGGTATCACACCGTGACCGGCATCGAGGACGTCGAGCGCACCGTGTTCGACCGCTACAACACCGTGCTCCATGAGCTGACGCACCAGGTGCACGGCGTGCTCCCGGTGGCGGACAACCGCACGATCCAGGAGCACTACCGGCTCGCCAAGGAGCGCGACGACGCCACACGCGAGGGGTTCCTGTCGCGCTATGCCGGCGGCAGCGTGTACGAGTACTTCGCCGAGGGCGCCAACGCGATCGAGTCGCCCAAGCGCGACGCGTTCGATCCGCGCGAGGTGGTGCGCGAGCGGCTCGAGCGCATCGATCCCGCGCTGCTCGACCTGGTGCGCAGCCTGATGGCACGCACCGATGTGGAGAGCAGCGTGCCGGTGGCGTTCGCGGCCGGCGGCGATGACCGCGTGTGGCGCGGCCGCGTGGAGGAGGCGATCCCGCTCTACCAGCGCGCCCTGGCCCGGGATCCCGACAACGAGACGGCGCTGCTGTCGCTGGCGCGTGCACTCGTGCTGACCGGACGCGCGGCCGAGGCCGAGTCGGCGGCGGCCCGGGCGTGCGCGCTCGAGCCCGCCAACGGAGCGCCGCGCGTGCAGCTCGCGCAGGCCGCGTGGCATGCCGGTCGCGGGCTGTCGGCCGCGCGTGCGCTGCTCGAGGCGGCGCGCGATTCGGTGCGCGCAGAGGACCGGTATCAGGTGGCGATCGCGCTCGCCGACCTGGCGTGGACCGCGGGCGACGCGGCCACCGCCCTCGCCGCCGCCGACTCGGTGCTCGCGTACCAGAGCGACAACCCCTCGGGCCAGCAGCTCCGTGCCGCGGCGCTGGCGCTGGCGGGCCGCTGGGACGACGCGTTCGCGCAGTACGAGGCCGCCGTGCGCATGCGCACCGGCGTCGTGGACCTGCGCAACGCCTACGCACGCGACCTGCTGCGCGCCGGCCGGATCGCCGACGCGCGCGCGCAGCTCGATGCGGCGCGCATGCTCGATGAGGAGAACGCCACGTCCGAGGCGCTGCGCGCCTGGGCCGAGATCGACGACGGCGCGCTCGATGCGGCGCGTGCGCACGCGAAGCAGGCCCTCGCGTGGGGGCCGCGCTGTGACCTGGCGCAGATCGTGGCCGGCGCCATCGAGCAGCACGCCGGCCGTGCGGAGCAGGCCCGCGCGGCGTGGGCCGACGTGGAGGCGCGCATCGCCGCCGCCCGCCCGCCCGAGTGGAGCTACCGCGCCGCGCCGT
>CADEFY010000263.1 GCA_902826705.1 uncultured bacterium | reverse complement strand
CCCAGAGGTGGTCGTAAAGTAGCAAGCTCATCGCCAGCAGTGCCACCGCGTAGGCCGTCAGGAGCCGCAACTCGGCGTCAACTCCTTGTGCATTCGTCGCCCACTGCGCCTTGGTCCCGCTCACCGCGGCGGCGAGCACCGGCAGGAGCAACGGCAGCGACACGCCCGCGAACAACGCGCCGCGGCCGCGCGTCTGTGCGACCACAGCGCCGAGCAACGTGCTCGAGGCCGCCAGCGACACGGTCCCGAGCGCGAGGATCGCGAGGAACGGACCCCACCGCGGTGACGGCGCGCCCATCAGCACCAGGAAGAGCGGCACCGTGACCGCCTCGACCACCAGCAGGAACGCGACATTGAACAGCAGCTTGCCGGCGGCGATCTGCGTGGGACTGGCCACGAGCCGCAGCAGGAGCATGGTGCGGCCGTCGACCTCGCGGACGAACGCGTGGCTCATCGAGGCCAGTGCGGCGAACAGCAGCACGATCCAGAAGAGCGCCGCGAGCAGGTCGGTGCGGTTGCCGAGCTGGCCTGCGGCGAAGCTCACGCTGGTCAGACTGGCGACGGCGAAGAGCAGCGCCGCGTTCAGTCCGTGGCGCGTGCGCCACTCGCTGCGGCACTCCTTACGAAGGATCGCCCAGACCGCGGCCGCGGAGTTCGATGCGGGTGCCGGCAAGGTCCATCTCCCGGGGATCGTTGGTGGCGAGCAGCACGAGTCGTTCGTGTGCGATGCGCTGCGTGATCTGACGCACGGCCGTGCGACCGGCCTCGTCGAGGTGGCTGCCGGGCTCGTCGAGCAGCACCACTGCGGGCTGGTGCAGCACGGCGAACGCCAGGCGCAGCCGCTGCTTCATGCCCGAGGAGTACGCGGCGACGCGGTCGGCGCCGCGGGGCTGGAGCGCGCCGTCGCAGAGCGCGTGCTCGGCGGTCGCCTCCGGGTGGTCGAGCACCCGCGCCTCGGCGGCGAAGCCCAGGTTCTCTCGAGCCGTGAACTCCTCGTAGAACTGCAGCTCGGGTGTCGCGAGTCCGACGTGCCGGAATCGCGCGATCGCCGGTACGTCGCCACCCGCGACGTGCAGCGCCAGGCGCCCGCCGGCAGGCCGCAGCAGCCCCGCCACGATGCGCAGGAGCGTGCTCTTGCCGCTGCCGTTCTCGCCGGTCACGGCCATCACACCGGGTCCGACGGCTTCGAAATCCACGGGCTGCAGCGCGATGCGCGCGCCGTAGCGGTGTGTCAGCGCCTGGGCGGCCACGCGCACGCCCGTGGCCACACCCGCCGCACCGGGTGCGGCGTTCATGCGCCCGCCGCCCCGCGCGCGGGCGCGGCATCGAGCGCGGCGAGCAGTTGAGAGAGCTCGGGGAGGATGCGCGCGCGCACGTCGGCACGCGAGCCCATCAGCAGCACACCGGCCGCGTGCGGGTGGCCGCCGCCGCCCAGCCGCGAGCAGAGCTGATCGACCTCGACGCGCCCAGTGGAACGCAGTGAGACCTTGACGCGGCCGGGCTTGCCCTCGCTGAAGAGCGCCACCAGCTCGACGCCGGCGATCGCTCGCGGCATGTCCACCAGCCCCTCGGTATCCGCGCCGGTCAACTGGTGCCGCTCGAACGCGTCGGGGCCCACCTCGAGCACGGCGAGCCGCCCACCCTCGAGCATCTCGAGCGCGGTCAGCGCCTCGCCGAAGAACCGTAACCGGCCCGGCGGGGCGCTGGCCTGCACGCGCGTCGTCACCGCCTGCGGATCGACACCGAGCCGCACCAGCGCCGCGGCCATCTCGAACGCCGAGGCGTCGGTGTTGGAGTAGCGGAAGTAGCCGGTGTCGGTGGCGAGCCCCACGTAGAGCGCCTCGGCCGCGCGCGTGTCGATCGGGCTGCCGGCAGCGCGCATCAGCTCGAACACGAGGCAGGCGGTCGCGGCCTTGTCCGGCTCGACCACGTTCACTTGCCCGAAGCCGTCGTGCGTCGCGTGGTGGTCGACGATCGCCACCGCGATCGCATGACGGTCGAGCGAGAACGAGATCCGACCGATGCGCGGCCGGTTGCTCGTGTCCAGCACCACCAGCGCATCCGCCTCGCTGAACAGCCGCTCGGTGAGCGCGTCCTCGTGCACATCGATCGGATCGTCCTGGGTGAGCCACTCGAACGCCAGCGGAGTGGGCGAATCGTTCAGGATCCTCACCTGCTTGCCCTGCGCACGCAGCCATCGGGCGAACGCCACCTCGCTGCCGATCGCGTCGCCGTCGGGATTGATGTGCGTGGTGAGCAGGAAGCGCTGGTGCCTCGCGAGGAACGCCATGAGTGCCGCACGCGGCGCGACCGGCATCGGCTCGCTCACGAGAGGCACCCCGCCACGTCGCGCAGGAACCAGGCGTGCGTGCGCGTGTCGGCGGTGAGCTCGGGATGGAACGCGATCGCGACCGCTCGGCCCTGCCGCACTCCCACCACCTCGCCCTCGTGCGTGGCGATCACCTGCACGCCCCGGCCACGCCGCGTGATGCGCGGGGCGCGGATGAACACGCCCTCCACCGACTCGCCGCTCACCGTCAACTGCACGTCGTCGGTGAACGAGTGCACTTGTCGGCCGTAGCCATTGCGCCGCGCATCGATGTCGAGCACGCCGAGCGGCGGCCGCGGCAGCGCGTCGGCCTGGCGCGCGAGCAGGATCAGCCCCGCGCAGGTGCCGAGCACGGGAAGCGTGCGCAGTGCGCGCTCGAGTGGCGCGCGCAGGCCGCTCGAGTCGAGCAGGCGCAGCATCGTGGTGGACTCGCCTCCCGGCAGGACGAGCGCATCGAGCCCGGTCAGATGCTCAGGCAACGTGACGCGCACGCTCGTGGCGCCGCACGCCGCGAGCGCACGCTCGTGCAGGACGACGTCGCCCTGCAGCGCCAGGATCCCGACGCGCGGGGGCTTCGCGTCACGCGCACGCGCGCGGGGCGCCCTACCAGCCGCGCTTGGCAAGCAGCTCGCCCTCGGGGATCGACTCCAGCGAGATGCCGCGCATGGCCTGCGGCAGCCCGGTGCTGATGTCCTTGAGCAGGTCGGGGCGGTCCCAATGCGCCACGGCCTGCACGATCGCACGCGCCATGCGCGACTGCTCCTTGCGCGCTTCCTTGGGGCGAGCGGCGTCGCCCACTTCGAAGATGCCCGAGCCCACGAACACCGCCTCGGCGCCCAGCTTCATCATGAGCGCGGCATCGGCCGGCGTGGCCACGCCGCCTGCGGCGAAGTTGGGCACGGGCAGCGCGCCCGTGCGCGCCACCTGCCGCACCAGCTCGAACGGCGCGCCCAGATGCTTGGCCTCGGCCATGAGCTCGTCCGCGGTGAGCGTGGTGAGCTTGCGCATGTGTGCGACCACCGTGCGCATGTGCCGCACCGCCTCGACCACATTGCCCGTGCCCGCCTCGCCCTTGGTGCGGATCATGGCCGCGCCCTCGCCGATGCGCCGCAGCGCCTCGCCCAGGTCGCGGCAGCCGCACACGAACGGGGCCTTGAAGTCGTGCTTCCAGACATGGTTGGCCTCGTCCGCGGGCGTGAGCACCTCGGACTCGTCGATGAAGTCGATCTCGAGCGCCTCGAGGATCTGCGCCTCGACGATGTGCCCGATGCGGCACTTGGCCATGACCGGCACATCGACGGCCCTCTGGATCGCGACGATCATGGATGGGTCGCTCATGCGTGCCACGCCGCCCGTGGCGCGGATGCGGGACGGGATGCGCTCCAGCGCCATGACCGCAGCCGCGCCGGCCTCCTGGGCGATCTCGGCCTGTTCCACGTTCATCACGTCCATGATGACGCCGCCCTTGAGCATCTCGGCCAGCCCCACCTTGAGGCGGAACTGGTCCTCGCCGCTCAGGTCGCGGACTCGCTTGCCATCGCCGTTCGAACCTGACTTGCGGGCGCCATCGCGCGAACTGGTTCGCTTCATGTGTGCGTCCTCCTCGAGCGCGCCCTACGCGCTCTTCGCCCCTGCCGGCCCCGCCAGCGCACGCAGGCGCTCGACGATGGGCGGCGTCACCTCGCCGATCCAGGCGATGTCGTCATCGGTGTGTTCGCGCCCCAGCGAGAAGCGCACGCTCGCGTGTGCATCCTCGGGCGAGACTCCCATGGCCGTGAGCACGTGGCTCGGCCCCTGCTCACCGCTCGAGCAGGCCGATCCCGTCGAGACCTCGACTCCGACGCGGTCGAGCTCGTGCAGCACCGCCTCGCCGTCGACGCCGCGGAAACACACGTTCACGATCCCGCCCACGCGCGCGTTGAGGTCCCCATGCAGCACGGTGTCGGGCACGCCGCCCAGCAGTCGCGCGAGCAGCAACTCGCCCAGCCCGGCGATGCGCGCGGGCTCGCCGGTGGCCATGCGCTGCTCGGCCAACTCGGCCGCGACGCCCAATCCGACGATCGCGGCCACATCGTGGGTGCCCGCGCGGCGCCCGCGCTCGTGCGTGCCGCCGTGCACGAGCGGCGCCAGGCGGGTGCGGCGGCGCACGAACAGCGCCGCCCCGCCCAGCGGTCCGTGGAACTTGTGGCCAGCGAGGCTCACCAGGTCAGCCTGCCAGGCGTCGACCGCCACCGG
>CADEFY010000262.1 GCA_902826705.1 uncultured bacterium | reverse complement strand
GGTGAGCGCCGTGACGGGCCGGTCCACGCCGGTCGTCACCGTCGTGTCGTAGATCTGCGCGATGAACTCGGGGTGGTCGACGAACGGGTTGCGATTGTTCTGAACCGCGTAGATGGCGCCGTTGCGCATGCGCTCCTTCCAGCTCACCGCATCGCCGTCCGACCAGCTCCGGCACAGGGCGATCGCCCACGGCAGCAGGTCGGCGCCATCGGTCGATGGGCTGCCCGGCCAGCCCGCGTCCTGCGTGTAGTAGCGCGTGGACATGTAGAAGTGCATGCGCGCCAGGTCGCCCTTGAACGGGTCGATCGGCTCGAACACGGTGCCCGAGTAGCCGGGCGTGACGCTCGGGCCCAGCTTGCTGCCATTGAGCGAAGTGGTCGTGGCCGTGCCGACGTCGCCGAACGGGAAGTTGCCGCGGTAGCCGTTCACGCGCGAGTCCGTGGGGCAGAGGTTCCAGAGGTCGGAGACCATCGGCGAGTCCTCCCCGAACCACGACTGCGGCCAGGTGTGCTCGCGGTTGTAGCCCAGCCCCTCAGTGGCGCCCTGGCCGGTGTTGCCGAAGTCGTACTCGTAGGGCGGCGTGCCGCCCGGCACGTCGGAGTACATGTCCCAGACCTTGCCGTTCCACTTCACATCCGAGGTCTGGAACGCCGTCAGCGCGTAGTCGTAGCTGCGCACCGTGTGGTTCTTGATGCGGTTGTGCAGCGCGAGCCGCAGCGCATCACCAGTGAGTCCGATGATGCCGTCGTAGTAGCCCGCCGGGATCGTGACGTCGACGTACGGGAAGTTGCGCGTGGCGCCGAACGCCGTGCCGCCGTCGAGGTCGCTGACCCCGCTCACGGTGAGCGTGCGGGTGCCGGCGGTGAGCCCGCGCACGGTGATCAGCACGTACGAGGGCTTGACCGGGTCGCGTTCCGCGGCCACGGCGACCAGCGCGCCGACCGAGTAGTTCCCCGGCGACTCGGCGCTCGCCTCCTCGACTGGCTCGCTGAAGATCACGAGCAGCGTGGAATCGCTCATCTCGCCGACCGACTGCACCGTGGGGGGCGTACCGCCACCGCCGGCGAGCGTGTAACTGAAGGTGGACGTCGTGGTGGTGGCCGAGGCGCCCACGGCCTCGATCCGGTAGTGCACCGTGGCGCCGCCCGGCTGGCCGGGGATCGCCGTCACCGTGCGATAGGTGCTGCCCGAGAGCACGGTCATGCCGATCGCGTTGGTCAGCGAGTTGGCGGCCAGACCCCACGACAGCGTCACGGCGCCGATCGCACCGCTCGTGTCGACGATGCTCGCCTCGACGTCCGTGGCCACCGTGGCGAGCGGAGTGGCCGGGTCCGTGACCACGCCACTCACGACCGGCCCGCCTGCGGGAGGCGTGGACCCGTTGTGCGTGCCCGGCGAGGCGTTCGTCGCGAGCGCGACCGGCGTGGAGGTCCACTCGGATGCGTTGTAACTCGTGCTGGGTGCGCTGACGCCCGGATTGCGCACGAGGTCGGCGTTCTCGAAGAGCGTTCCCGGAGCGACGATGTGATCCACGATCACCGCGCTCGGGTTGACGAGCTTGGCGCCGTCGCCCACGCGCCCGTTCCAGTTGAAGTAGCCGCTGGCGCCCCATTGCGCGTTCTGGAAGTGCACGGTGAACCCGGTCACCGTCGTGTTGTTGCCCACGACGCGCGCCTGGCCAGCGGGCAGCGAGCCCGACAACGGCCAGGTCGTGACGTCGACGTTGTTGGCGATCGCGACGACCGACCACCCCGTGAGATCCACCGCCGCCGGCCCCGTGTTGTAGACCTCGATGAACCGGTCCGTGACGAAGTTGTTCTGCGGATCGCAGAGCTCCGACAGGATGAGCGCCGCATGCGACGGGACCGCGAGGACCTGCAGGGCGAGGAGCGAGGCGAGGAGGATCGCGGGGGTCTTGCGCACGTCGGGGGTTCGCCTTTCGGGGGGGGATGGCGGTGGATGGGGTGGCCGAGGATTGTGAGCGCTCCCCCCCCAGCGCACAACCCTCGGTGCTCCGAAGATCTGACTTCCGGCTCCCCGCGCCCCCCAGCGCACCCGGCCCTCGTTCGATGGCAACGACTTGCGGCGTCGGCGGGGCGCGAGTCAGATCTTCGGAGCACAACGCAAGGCCTGCTTGGACAGGGGGTTATCGCCACCAGCTCCACCCTCACCCGAACCCCCTGCCGGGACTTCAGTCCCGGCCCCCGGGGAGCCGATGACTGCGGAGCATGCAGGGGCATGACCTGCCTGCGGGCTCGCTCGGAGGTCACTTGTCGGCCGCTTCGCTCGATCACATGAACACGGCGCCGCCCGGCTTCGATGCCGAGCGCGACCTTCCGCCGGGGTTCGCGGCCGGCAGGGCACGAGCGACTGGTGCGGGCGCCTCGCGACGGCGGGCAGCCCGACCACCTGCCGCCGAGTGCGGCGACGGATTCGGCGTGGTCGATCACGGTACCCGCGTGGTGCGCGGACCAGCGCAACCAGATGACGGGGCCGGCCGACGACGCCGAGCTGGTGGTCAAGATGCTCAACTCGGGCGCGCCGGGGGTGATGCTCGACCTCGAGGACTCGATGGCCAATGCCTGGCCCAACCTCCTGCTGGGCGTGAGCAACATCCTGCAGGCGCTCGAGGGGCGGCTGACCTACGAGGACCGCAAGCGCGGTGGCACGGTGGGGATCGCGGCGAGCGACGTCGCGGTGTGGAGCCGCGTGCGCGGACTGCACCTCTCACAGGCGGGCGTGCTGCCGGGCGGCGAGGTCATCAGTGCATCGCTCTTCGACCTCTGCCTGATCGCCTATCAGGTCGAACCCGCGCAGCTCAGGCATCCCCTCGCCATCTACATCCCCAAGTCCGAGAGCGCCGAGGAGGCGGTGTGGTGGCGCGAGGTGTTCCAGGCCGTCGCCGCCGCACGCGGCTGGCCGCATGACGCGATCCGCTGCATGGCCCTGGTCGAATCACACCCGCTCGCCTACCAGATGGAGGAGTTCCTCTACGAACTGCGCGAGCACATCGTGGGGCTCAACCTGGGCCGGTGGGACTACATGGCCAGCCTCATCCACTGGAACCTGATGGATCCGCAGTGGGTGCTGCCCGACCGCAACACGATCCCGCACGACGTGCCCTTCTTCCAGCGGTTGCGGCACCTGCTCGTCGACATCTGCCACCGCCGCGGCGCGCTCGCGATCGGCGGCATGACGGCGCTCTACCCGAGCCGCACGGATGCAGCACTCAACGCGCGCGCTCTCGAAGCGCTCGAACGCGACAAGCGCAATGAGGCCGCGTGCTTCATGGACGGCGCGTGGACGGGGCATCCGGACCAGAACGCCATCGCGGTCGCGCAGTTCCCGAGCCCCAACCAACTCTCGCGGAGACTGCAGGGGATCGAGCGCCGCCCCGACCTGCGCCCCGCGCCGGTCGGCGTGGGCACGCGCACCCTGGCGGGGACCCACGCTGCGGCGCGCACGGTCGTGCGCTACCGGAACGGGGTGCTCGCAGGGCGGGGCGCGAGCCTGCTCGAGGGCTACATGGAGGACCTGGCCACCGACCGAATCTACCGGCTGATGCTGGCGCAGCGTGTGCGCCACAGCGCCGCGGCGCCCGTGGTGGATGCGAACGGCGTGGCAGTGCCGCACGACGAGGCGCTCCTCGCGCAGGTGCTCGATGCCGCGTGCGCCGAGCGCATCGACGCCCTGCCGCGCGGCGAGGACCCAGGCGACGCCGCGTCGCTCCGAACGGCACGCCAACAGAGTGGAACCCTGATCCGGGACGGACGCTTCGATCCGATCTGATGCACGAGTCGGGGCGCACGCCCCAGCATGGTGCTCGGCCTCGCGGCCGGGACTGGAGGAGACCCCGATGAGCGAGTGCTGCAAGCACAACGGCAACGGCAGCGACTGCTGCAACGGCGGCAAGGGCTGCACGTGCGGCCGCGGCCGCAGCGCGGCGCAGATCCAAGCGAGCTGGCAGACCGAGTCCCGCTGGAAGGGTGTGGAGCGCCGCTACACCGCGGAGGACGTGCTGCGTCTGCGCGGCAGCTTCCATGTGGGGCACAGCATCGCGCGCATGGGTGCGGAGCGGCTGTGGAGCCGCATGCACACCGACTCGCCCGTGCGCGCCCTCGGGGCACTCACGGGCAACCAGGCGGTGGAGATGGTCGGGGCCGGCCTGCAGGGCATCTATCTCTCGGGCTGGCAGGTGGCGGCCGATGCCAACACGGCGGGTCACATGTATCCCGACCAGAGCCTCTATCCCGTCGACTCCGTGCCCAACGTGGTGCGGCGGATCAACAACGCGCTGCTGCGCGCCGACCAGGTGGCCACGCTCGAGGGCCGCGCGGGCAAGGTGCACTGGCTGGCGCCGATCGTCGCCGATGCCGAGGCGGGGTTCGGCGGCGACCTGAACGCCTACGAACTGATGAAGGCCATGATCGAGGCGGGCGCGGCGGGCGTGCACTATGAGGACCAGCTCGCCTCGGCCAAGAAGTGCGGCCACCTGGGCGGCAAGGTGCTCGTGCCCACGCGCGAGTTCGTGCAGAAGCTGCGTGCCGCGCGGCTCGCCGCCGATGTGCTCGACGTGCCCACGGTGCTCGTGGCGCGCACCGATGCCAACTCGGCCAACCTGCTGACGAGCGACGTGGACGAGCGCGA
>CADEFY010000261.1 GCA_902826705.1 uncultured bacterium | reverse complement strand
GCCGGTCGGCCGGCTCGCTCGCGGCGCCCGCCGCGACGCGCAACTGCACCTGCACGATGGGAAGTCGGTGATCCTCGAACACGACCACGCGCAGGCCATTGCCGAGCACGCGTTCCTCGGGCGACGGCCTCACCCACGCAGGAGCCTGCAGAGGGGCGGCCACCGGCGCCGCGTGGGCCGTGACGCCGGCGAGCAGGGCGGCGCAGACCAGCGACGCGATCCGGGTGCACTTCATCATCGCGCACCTCCCGAGGCGGTGGGGAGCGCCCACACGATCGCGCTCGGCCCCGGCTCGAACCAGCGCTGGGCGGCGCGTTGCACCTCGGTCGAGGTCACCCGCTCCCAGCCCTCGAGGCGCTGATCGGCGCGCGCGGCGTCGCCGAGCGTGAGCTCCGCCTCGCCGAGCGCCTGCGCACGTGCACGCACCCCCTGCGAACCGAAGAGCGCGCGCGTCTCGGCCAGGCGGCGCGCACGATCGAGCTCTGCGTCACTGAGCCCCTCGCGCGCGATGCGTCCGAGCTCGTCGCGCAGCACGCGTTCGGCCGTGGTGCTGTCCGCGTCATCACGGACGGCGGCGAGCACCCAGAAGAGCGAGGCGTCATGGCGCACGTCGAGTCCGGACTGGGCCGCCAGCGCCAGGTTCCACTCCTGCGCGAGCACGCGCATCAGCGTGGGGGACGACCCCGCCCCGAGGTGCTCGGACAGCAGCTGCATCGCGGCGATGTCGGCGTCGGCTGCTCCGGGCCCGCGCCAGCCTGCGAAGAGCACGCGCACCGGCGCCTCGAGGCGCTCCTCGGCGCGGCGCGTACCGGTCGGCGGCGCGGGGGCCGGAGCTGCGGCCGCGCGCGCGCCGCGCGGCAGGCGGCCGAACGTCTCGCGGATCCGCGCCAGCGTCGGCTCGGCCTCGAAGCGGCCGACCACGGTGAGCACCGCGCTGCCCGCCGCGAAGCGCTCGCGCCGCCAGCGCTGCACATCCGCCAGCGTCATCGCTCCCAGGTCGGCCTCGCTGCCCGCGAGCGCCCGGCCGTACGGGTGCCCCGCGAACGCCTCTGCCCAGAGTCGCGCGAGCCCCCGCGCGACCGGCGAACGCTCGCCGCGCGAGCGCTCGAGCCGCGCCGCGCGGCGCTCCGCCTCGAACGCGGCGGGCGCGAGCGTCAGTCCCGCGAGGCGGTCCGCTTCCAGCGCCAGCGTGGTCGCCAGCGCCTCGGCTGGAACGGTCTGCCAGAAGCTCACGTGGTCCGCGCTCGTGTTCGTGTTGAGCGTGCCACCCGAGGCGAGCACGCGCTCGCGATGCTCGCCGTCCTTCACATGCGCGCTGCCGCGGAACGCGAGCCGCTCGACCATGTGCGAGAGCCCCGTGCGGCCGTCGCGTTCATCTCGCACGCCGACCGGATGCCAGACCGCCACATCGACGCCGCTCGCCATGGGATCTGGCGCCAGCACGACGCGCATGCCGTTGCCGAGCACCACACGCTGCGGCGGCGCGGCGGCAGCAGGCACGGGGATGCAGCAGGACGCGAGCAGCAGCACCCGGAGCGCGAGCTGCGTGCGCGCGGGGACGGACTTGCGGACCATGTCGGGGGGTCTCCTGGAGCTCGATCGAAGCGGTGAGCGGAGCAGCGGGCAGACGGGGATCAGCGCAGGGCCACGACGCGCAGCGCCGAGCGCTGGCCGCCCGACTCGAGCCCGATCAGATAGATGCCGGGGCGCACCGGGCGCGCCGCATCATCGCTGCCGTCCCAGGTCACGGTGCGGCTCTCGCCCGCGGTGAGGTCGCCCGCCCACAGGTTGCGCACGAGACGGCCCGAGAGGTCGAGCACACGCGCCTCCGCGCGGCCGATCGGCACGCCGGCAGGCAGCGCGAGGCGCACGCGCGTTCCGGATGGCAAGGGGAACGGATTGGGGCCGGCGAGGGAGAGCATGCCGGGTCGCAGGAGGCCGCCGGGGACGCCTGCGGTGTCTGCGAGCCAGTCGAGCGCCAGGCCACCGTCGGGGCGACCGTAGCCGACCAGCGTGTCCGGGCTGTTCACGCGGTCCGCACTCTCGCGCATCGCGCGCAGGATGAGCGTGGCGGGCATGTTGGGCCGGGCCTCCATGAGGCAGGCGGCGAGCCCGGCGATCTGCGGACACGAGAACGACGTGCCCGAGAGCCGCGTGTAGACGTTGGCGCCGCCGCTCGCCGAAGCCATGAGCACGCTCGATCCCTGTGCCACGAGGTCGGGCTTGATGCGGCCGTCGAACGTCGGGCCCTTGCTCGAGTAGCTCGCGCGGGTCCCGAGCGAGTCCGTTGCGCCGATCGCGAGGACGCTGTCGCCGTTCGCATCGGCGGGCGCCGAGATCTTGTACCCGGCATTCGGGTTCGAACCGTCGTTGCCCGCGGAGTTGATCACCAAGATGCCGCGGCTGGCGGCGATCGCTGCCGCGCGGGTGATCACGGTGGTGCGCCCATCGAGCGCCGAGTACGGGATGCTGGTGCCCGGATCGTCCATGAGCCGGTAGCCGAGCGAGCTGCTGAGGATGTCTGCGCCAGCGCTGTCGGCCCACTCGGCGCCCATCGCCCAGGTCGTCAACTCCACCAAAGTCTCACTGGCGGAGTTCTCGGTGCGACCGAGCAGGAACGAGGCCCCCGCGCCCGGCCCGATGTAGATGCCCGGAGCGTTGCCGGCGAGCGTGCTGAGCACCCACTGGCCGTGGCGGAAGATGCCCGGGTTGTCGGTCGTGTCCTGCACGGACACCACACCGCGCACGAAGTCCCGCGTGGCCACGATCGGCAGCGACCGCGTGGCGGTGTGCTTGTCGAAGTAGTTGAATCCCTCATCGAGCACACACACGAGGACGCCGGTGCCGTCGTAGCTCGAGTCGTGCAACGCGGGCACGCCGATGCGAGAGAGCTGCGTGGCCGTCTGTCCGGCGTCGAGCGCCGTGGCACCCGAGCGGGACGTCTCGAAGCGCCGGCCCACGCCCGCCTCGATGTGCTCCCCCTCCTCGCGCGGCCGCGCCATGGGCTCGGCCATCGGGGGCACCGCGAGGCGCTGCACGAACTCGAGCGCGGCGAGCCGCTCGAGAGCCGCGCCATCGGCGCGCACGGTGGCGCCGTTGAACCAGCGCGAGTGCGCTTCGGGCACGAGCCCCGCTGCAGCGAGCGACGCGACGTAGTCGGCGTGCACGGGCAGGTCGAGGTAGTCCACGAGCGGCGAGAGTCCCGCCTTCACGCGCCTTGCGCGGTTGCGCGGGCTCAGGTCGCGCTCCGCCTGCGCGAGCCGTGCGGCGAGATCGCCGGGGCCGCGCTCACCCTTGTCGGTGAACTCCACCCACACCGGCACGGGGGTCGCGCCATCGGCCAGCGCCGACTGGAGCCGCGGATCGAGCTTGCGCGCGAGAGCGGGCGACATCGGCGCGGCGCTGGAGGCGCCGGTCAGCGCCGACACGGCGAGCAGGCCGAGCATTGCGAGAGGCAGCTTCACGTGGGATCTCCTCGGAGGATGCGGTGCGCGGTGCGGGTCAGCCGATCGCGGCGGTGAGGGGCACGGTCGCCTCCAAGTGTCCCACGACCTGACCCGCCGAGTCTTTCACGATCGCACGGCGCTGGGCGCCGAGGGCCGCCTGTTCAGCCGTTGTCAGCCAGCCGAGCGCGCCCAGGACGGCCACGGTGGCGGGCCCGACCGCCCGGGCGCTGCCGTCCTCGCACTTGAGCGCCAACCCCTGACCGCGCGTGGGATCCGCCACGAGCTGGAGCCCCTCGGCCCCGCCCTTGGCGATCAGCCGGCCCTGGGTGGCCTGCATCAGGTCGGTGCTGAGCCGGCCGGCGCCCTCGACGGTGCCCGGGTGCGCGGTCATGGCGTGCCCGATGCGCTGCAGGGCGCGCGTGCGCGCATCCTCCGCGCGCAGGCGAGCCGCCCCGAGGTGGGCATAGCCGCGGGCCATGGCCGCGAGCGGGAGCGAGAACACGCAGACACTGCAGCCGTCGATCGCCACGCCGAGCGACTCGGGCGTACAGCCGCACGCCTCGGCGACCGTCCGGCGCATGAGCCGCTGGAGCGGATGGTCGGGCAGCGCGTAGCCCGCCAACGGCCAGCCCTCGCGCTGCGCCAGCACGAGCATGCCGGCGTGCTTGCCCGAGCAGTTGTTGTACAGGCGCGATCGCCGCTCCGGATGCGCGTGCAGCTCGGCGATCGCCTCCGGGTCGGAGGGGTCGTGATAGCCGCACGCGAGATCGTCGACCGTGAATCCGAAGCGCGCGAGCAGATCACGCACGAGCGCCAGGTGCGCGGCGCTGCCGGTGTGCGAGGCGACCATGATCGCGAGCTGTTCGTCGGTGAGCCCGAGCGCGTCCGCGTGCCCGCGTTCGACGAGCGGCAGGAGCTGGAACGGCTTGGCGGCCGAACGGAACGTGGTCACCCGATCGGCGGAGACTCCATCGATCACCCGCCCCGCGGCGTCCGTGGCCACCCACGCGAAGCGATGCCGGGATTCGGGGATGTCGCCGCGCCAGACCACGACCTCCATCACGCGCGCCATACCCTCCTCCGACGCCGGCCGGACGGCGCCGGCGGGCTCACCGGGACTTCAGCGGATCACGACGAAGCGGTCCTGGAACTCGAACCGGTCGGTCTCCACGCGGTACAGATAGATCCCAGAGGCCACCGCCCGGCCGCTGGCGTTGAGCAGGTCCCATCGTTCGAAATCG
>CADEFY010000260.1 GCA_902826705.1 uncultured bacterium | reverse complement strand
CGCACGTGTTGAGACCCGGCTTCTGCAGCTTCCAGTGCGTGCGGCGCTTCTTGCCGCGGGTTGCCGAGTGCCTGCGCTTGGGAACCGCCATGACGACTGACCTCCTGGCCTACCGGACCGCCGGATCCCCCGCGTTCCCGCGTGACGCGGACTCGCAGGCGCAGGGCCCCTCGTTGCGGTCCTCACCGCACTTCGGGCACAGCCCCCGACAATCCTCCCGACAATGGGGAGAGATGGGCATCTCGAGCAACAGCGCCTCCCGCGCGGATCCGCGCAGGTCGAGCCGTCGCCCGTCGTGGAACAACATGTGAGCCTCGCGCTCGAGCTCGATCTGCTCGCCGCGCGCGGAATGACTGGAACGCTCCGCCAGCAGGGTGACCGGACTGACCAGCTCGAGGTCGAACTCCCGCAAGCAGCGGACGCACTCGAGATGGGCCGACGCGATCACCTCGCCCCGGATGGAGACCGTGTCCCCGGTGCGCTCGATCCGGAACACGCCGCGGACGGATCCGCGCCATTCGGCATCGGGCAGTTCGAGGTCACGAGCCGCCGCCTCGACCTCGACTCGGTTGAGCGTGGGCCGCAGGGTGGTCAGATCGAGGATGAACTCGTTCATACGACTCGCGAGCCCGCCTGGGGCAGGCCCGCGAAACGGCCGCAACCTAGCACAGGCTGAGAAGTTGAGTCCAGATGGAGCGCCCGTCCCGTCAGTGGCTCAGGGCGGCCACGCCGAAGAACAGCTTCACCTCGCGCTCGGCCGAGGGGACGCTGTCCGAGGCGTGCACCGAGTTGGCGCCCTTGGACTTGGCGTACAGCTTGCGGATCGTGCCCTCGGCCGCCTGGGCGGGGTCGGTGGCGCCGATGACCTCGCGCAGGGTGGCCACGGCCGCCTCGCGCTCGAGGCAGCACAGCATGACCGGGTGCGAGGTCATGAAATCGACCAGGTCGTTGAAGAACGGCTTGCCCAGGTGCTCGGCGTAGAACTCCTGGCACTGCTCGCGGGTCAGCCGCGTGTACCGGGCCTCGACGATCCGGAAGCCCTTGTCCTCGACATGGGCGAGGATGCGGCCGACCAGGTTCCGCTCGGCGGCGTCGGGCTTGACGATGAACAGCGTGCGCTCGATGGCCAAGATGCAGCCTCCTTCTGCCCGGGGACGGACCCCGTGCGGTTCGTGGCGAGTGCGCGGCCGGATCGGGACGCCGGCCGGCGCGACCTCGCGTTACTTGGAGCGGCGGACCTTCGCCGCCGGTTTCGTGATCTTGCGCGCCGAGGGGCGCGCGACTTCGCGGCGACTCGCGCTGGCGCGCGCCTTCGCCTTGGGAGTGGGACCGCGCTTCGCCTTGGTCCTGGGCGTCGACTTGGCCCTGGGCGTCGCCTTCGCCTTGGCGGGCGCGGCGGACCGGCGGCGTGCGCGCCGGCGCTGCAGGGCGTCGGCGATCAGCCCCGGGATCTCGGACGGGATACGTGCCACCGGCACGCCCGCGGCCTCGAACGCGGCCATCTTCTCGGCCGCGGTGCCGGTGCCGCCGGAGATGATCGCGCCCGCGTGGCCCATGCGCTTGCCGGGCGGCGCGGTCTGGCCGGCGACGAACGCCACCACGGGCTTCTTCACATGCCGCTTGATGAAGTGCGCGGCCTGCTCCTCGGCGTTGCCGCCGATCTCACCCATGAGCACGATCGCCTCGGTCTTCGGATCGGCCTCGAAGAGCGTGAGCGCGTCGATGAAGTCGGTGCCGATCACCGGATCGCCGCCGATGCCGATGCACGTGGTCTGGCCGAGCCCGCGGTCGGTGAGCTGCTTGACCACCTCGTAGGTGAGCGTGCCGCTCTTGCTCACCACGCCCACAGGCCCCGGCGTGACGATGTGACCCGGCAGGATGCCGACCTTGGCCTGGCCCGGCGTGATGAGGCCGGGGCAGTTGGGCCCCACGAGCCGCGGCTTGCCGAGCGCATCGTCGCCGCGCTTGGCCAGCACCTTGTGGTAGGCCGCGAGCGTGTCGCGCACCGGCAGGCCCTCGGTGATGCACACGATCAGCGACAGGCCGGCGTCGGTGGCCTCGTGGATCGCGTCGGCCGCGAACGGCGCGGGCACGTAGATCACCGAGGCGTTGGCGCGCGTGGCCGCGACCGCCTCCGCCACCGAGTCGTACACCGGCACGCCATGCACCTTCTCGCCACCCTTGCCGGGCGTGACGCCGGCCACGACCTGCGTGCCGTAGGCCACCATCTGCTGCGTGTGGAACGCGCCGTCGCGGCCTGTGATGCCCTGCACGATCAGGCGGGTGTTCTTGTCGATCAGGATGCTCACGCCGTCACCTCCTGGGCGCGCGCGATCACCATCTGCACCGCCTCGTCCATGCTGGTGGTGGCCGAGAGGCCGTTGGCCGCGAGGATCTCGCGTGCCTTGACCTCGTTGGTGCCCGTGAGGCGGATCACCAGCGGCACCGAGAACGGCGACTCGCGCAGCGCGGTGACGATGCCATTGGCCACGTCGTCGCAGCGCGTGATGCCGCCGAAGATGTTGAACAGGATCGCGCGCACGTTGCCGTCGCCGGTGATGATGCGCAGCGCCGCAGTGACCTTCTCGGGGTTGGACGAACCGCCGATGTCGAGGAAGTTGGCCGGGTCGCCGCCGTGATGCTTGATCAGGTCCATGGTGGCCATGGCGAGTCCTGCGCCGTTGACCACGCAGCCGATGTCGCCATCGAGCTTGACGTACGACAGGCCCTTCTCGCGCGCGAGCCGCTCGCCCGAGGTCTCCTCGGCGGGATCGCGCCAGTGGTCCCAGTCGCGATGGCGGAACTCGGCGTTGTCGTCGAGCACCACCTTGGCATCCAGCGCCAGCACCCGGCCGTCCGGCGTCACCGCCAGCGGGTTGATCTCGGCCAGCGAGCAGTCCCCCTCGGTGAACGCGCGGTACAGCGCGAGCAGGATCTGCGTGGCCTGCTGCGTCTGCTTGGCGTCGGGGAACGCCTTGGCCACCACACTGCGCGCCAGGTACGGCCGCAGCCCCTCGAGCGGGATGTGCTGCTTGATGATCTTCTCGGGCGCCGTGTGCGCCACTTCCTCGATGTCCACGCCGCCCTCGGCCGAGAACATGATCAGCGGGGCCTTCTTCTCGCGGTCCATCACGATCGAGAGGTAGTACTCCTTGGCGATGTCGGCGGCCTGCGCCACCAGCACCTTGCGCACCGGCAGCCCCTTGATCGTGAGCGCCAGGATGTCGCGGGCCTTCTCGAACGCCTCATCGGGCGTGTGCGCCAGCTTGACGCCGCCGGCCTTGCCACGGCCGCCGGCCTGCACCTGCGCCTTGATCACCACGAGCCCGCCGATCGAGGCGGCGATGGAGCGCGCCTCCTCGGGGGTGGCGGCCACCTGGCCGGGCAGCACCGGGATCCCGAAGCGGGCGAACAGTTCCTTGCCCTGGTACTCGTGCAGATTCATGCGGACTCCGTGCGGAGGGGGTCGAGGGCGGGGCGCGCGGGGTGCACAGCGCGAGCGTCCCCGGGACGTCCAGTCGGGGGCTGGGACAGAGGACGGGACAAACTAAGGGAGCGCACCCAGAGGGGCAAGGGCGCGCTCCCCGAGTCCGGGTCAGTTGTTGTCGATCTGCGCCCGCTGCAGCCGGCCGCTGAAGTCGACGTACAGGCTCTTCCACTCGGTGAACGCGTCCAGCATGGTGTGGCCGGCCTCGCGGTGGCCGTTGCCCGTGCCGCGTGTACCGCCGAACGGCAGGTGCGTCTCGGCCCCCGTGGTGCCATGGTTCACGTACACGATGCCGCTCGCCAGGTCGCGCATGGCCGTGAACGCGTTGCGCACATCACGCGTGAAGATGCTGGAGCTGAGCCCGTAGGGCGTGTCGTTGTTGACGGCGATCGCCTCCTCGAGGCTCTTCACCTTCAGGAACCCGACGACCGGCCCGAAGATCTCCTCCTGCGCCACGCGCATCTGCGGCTTGACGCCGGTGAACACCGTGGGCTGGAAGAAGAACCCCTTGTCGAGCGCACCGCCGGTGGCGCGTGCGCCGCCGGTCTCCACGGCCACGCCCTCGCCGGTGCCCACGGTCACGTAGCCGCCGATGCGCTCCAACTGCCGCGCGTTGACGACGGGGCCCATCTGCACGCTCTCATCGAGCCCGCTGCCGAGCCGGAGCGCCTTCGCCTTCTGCACCACCTCCGCCACCAGCGCATCGTGCACGCGCTCGTGCACGATCACGCGGCTGGTGGCCGTGCAGCGCTGGCCGGTCGTGCCGAACGCGCCCCATGCCACGGCCGTGGCGGCCAGCGAGACGTCGGCATCGTCCATCACGATCACGCCGTTCTTGCCGCCCATCTCGAGCGAGACGCGCTTGCCGAGCCGCGCGCCCTCGGTGGCGATGCGCGCGCCCACCGCATTGGAGCCGGTGAACGACAGCACGTCGATCCCGGGGTGCTGCACCATGGGCCACCCCACGTCGGTGCCCGTGCCGTGCACCACGTTGAACACGCCCGGCGGCAGACCGACCGACTCGAACAGCTTGGCGAGGTGCCAGCCCATGTGCGGCGTCTCCTCGGAGGGCTTGAACACCACGGTGTTGCCTGCGAGCAGCGCCGGGAAGATCTTCCACGTGGGCACGGCGAACGGGAAGTTCCACGCCGTGATCACGCCCACCACCCCCACCGGCACCCGCACCCCCCTCGCCCACTTGTCCGGCATCTCTCTAGGCGTGGTGATGCCG
>CADEFY010000259.1 GCA_902826705.1 uncultured bacterium | reverse complement strand
GTCTCGCGCGTGCCCTCGGGACTCACGAGCCGCACGAAGTAGATGCCCGCGCGCACGGTCGATCCGCCCGCATCGCGCCCGTCCCACGTCACACGGTGCACTCCGGCCGCGCGCGTGCCCGTGGCGAGCTGGCGCACGAGGCGGCCCTGCAGGTCGTGCACGGCCAGCGACACCGTGCCCTCGCGCGTGAGCGCGAACGACAGCGCCGCAGGGCCGCGCGAGGGATTGGGCGACGGCGCGGCCAGCTCGAGCCGCTCGGCGGCGGTGGCGATCGGTGCGTCGAGTGCCCCCGGCGACGTGCGCAGGTCGTAGATACGGCGGCCGTTCAGGCCCGGCTGGATCCACGGGGAGGTGGGGAAGTAGGGCTCGCGCGCACGATTGCGCCCGATCCACGCGTACGGCACACCACCGTCGAGGTTGCTCACGGGCTGGGGCCACAGCACCGACCAGCCGTACGGCGGGAACAGGTCGGTCATGGGATAGGCGAACGGAGCGAAGAACAGCGGCAGCGCATCACCGAACGCCGTGCGCTCGAGCCGGAAGTCGTACCAGCCGCGCGTTCGTCCCGCGGCGCTCGTGACCAGGTCGTACATCGTGAAGTCGTCGTCGGAGCCGCTCATCCCCAGGTGCGGGATGCGCGCGCCGCTCACGGTCTGCCGCATGTAGTCCAGGCGCGGTCGGCCGCCGCCGTTGGCGAGGAACACCTGCACGTAGCCGCGGCTCTGGTCCACGATGTCGTACGCCGGTGCGCCGCCGGCCACGTCGGGGAATCCATCGCCGTTCACATCGCCCACGCCCGCGACGACGTGACCGAGATTGGCGACCGCCTGGCCGCCGGGCTTGGTCCAGAACGGCGTCGCCGCGAGGCCGAAGGGCCCGCCGAGGTACACGCTCATCTGACCCTCGTCCTGCAGCGTGACGTCATGGAAGGTGGCTCCCACGACCACGTCGGTGTAGCCGTCGGCGTTGATGTCGCCCGCGCCCGAGACCGAGGCGCCGAATCCCGAGAACGACTGCACCGCGGTCTGGTCGATCACCGAGATCGGTCCCGCGGGGCCGCCGTAGACCGCGCGGATGCCGCCGACGTTGGCCTGGAACGGCGCGCCCGCGACCACATCGGAGTAGCCGTCGCCGTTGAGGTCGCCGGCGTCGGTGATGCTGCTGCCCAACTGCGCCTGACTCGAGCCGTGGCTCTCATGGATGATCGACACCCATGGCGCGCTGCGGAGTCCGCGATAGATGCGGATGCGGCCGGTGTCGAGGATCGTGAACATGCCGGCCGGCGCATCGAAGCCCGGCGAGCCCACGGCGAGGTCTCCCGTGCCGTCTCGGTCGAGGTCCGAGACCAACGCGACCGAACCGCCGAAGCGCTCGCCCGCCTGCGTGCCCTCGAGGATCACGTCGGCCACCGGGAACCCCGCGATCCCGCCCGCGCGACCGAACCAGATGTACACACGGCCCTGGTCGGCGCCCGCAGGCCCGTCCCAACCGGGTGCACCCACCGCGACATCGGCGTAGCCGTCACCGTTCAGGTCGCCGCGCGGCGAGATCGCGGCACCCAGGTACTCGTCGGTCTGGTTCGCGCCGAAGAGCGCAGCAGCGACCGTGAGTTGGGCCCCGGTGTTGCCGCGGAACAGCACCGCGACGCCGACGCCGCCATAGACATGCGCACCCGCGACGAGGTCGTCGATGCCGTCACCATCGGTATCGCCCACGCCACTGGCGGCGATGCCGAGATTGCCGCTGCCCGAGCCGATCGCGAAGCTCCTGTTGGGGCTGAACGAGAGGCCGCTCGTGCTGCCTAGGTGCAGGTGGATGCGACCGCCGTCCGTCGATCCGTCGTCGTAGCCGACCTCGCCGATGACCATGTCCTGCAGTCCATCGTTGTTGAAGTCGCCCGCACCGCCCACGGACCAACCGAGCCGGTTGCTGTCCCCGAAGCCGAACCACGTGCCGGCCGGCGTGGTGGGGTCGGGTGCATCGGCCGCGCCGTAGTACACGAACACCGCGCCTTCCAGGGACTGTCCGTTGGTCCAGTACGGCGCGCCGACGATGAGGTCGCCGAAGCCATCGCCGTTCACGTCGCCGGCCGAGGTGAGCGACGCGCCCAGGTTGGCCGCGGGCCGGTTCGACTCCGAGGAGGCCATCAGCGGGCGCACTCCGGTGCTCGATCCGGGGTACACCGCGAACGATCCCTCGTTGGATTCGGGGTTCGCATGACCCGGGCTGCCCACGGCGATCTCGGCGTAGCCATCCCCGTCGATGTCACCGGCGGTTCGCACGACAGCACCGAAGCGCGCGTTCGCGAACGCGCCGTTCGCGGTCCAGTGCACGCTGGTCGAGAGCCCGCCCGATCCGCCGAGGAACACATACGCCGCGCCCGCATCGACCGTGCTGCCCGGGCTCAGATCGCGATTGGGTGCGCCGACGATGACATCGGCGTAGCCGTCGCCGTTCACATCGCCCGCGGGGCCGACCGACAGGCCGAACTGGCCGCCGACCTGGTCGCCCGTCAGCGTCGTGATCGCGGAGCCCTGCAGGCCCGACCCCGATCCCAGGAACAGCTTGGCTTGCCCTGAGGGATCGCCGCCCGGCACGCCGACGAGGACGTCATCGTAGCCATCGCCGTTCACATCGCCGGCGCCGTGGGCATCGAATCCGAAGAGCCGGTTCGCAGCGCCTCCGCAGAGTGTGATCGAGTTGGCCGAGCTCAGCCCCGACGCGCTTCCGTAGAACACCATGATCGCGCCGTTGTTCGTGCCCGAGCACGCGCCGGATCCGTTCACTGCGGGGCTGTGGAGCAGCACATCGTCATAGCCGTCTCCGTTCACGTCGCCCGCAGGGGCGACCTGCGCGGCGTAGGAGATCGGATCCAAGCCAGCCCACGTGAAGGCGAAGAACCCCACGGTGTCGAGGCCTGCCGCCGAGCCGGGGTAGACGCGCAAGGAAGATCCGAAGGCGATCGCGACGTCATCGCGCCCGTCACCGTTCACGTCGCCACAGGCGGCCACGTCCACGGACGAAGGCAGATCGAGCTTGGCGTAGGCGAGCTGCGAGAATTCGAACGGGCTGCCGCTGGCGCGCCCCAGGTACAGTTGGAACGCGGCTCCGTTCGCGGTGGCGCCATCACTGCCGACGACCAGGTCGCTGAAGCCGTCGCCGTTCACGTCGCCCGCGGTGCTCACCGAGCGACCGAGCGCGAGTCCGAGTCGATTGCTCTCGAGGGAGTGCGTCGCGGTGGACGACAGTGCCGCGAGTGCAGCGTGGTCTGCGAGCATCAGCGAGAGGCAGGCCAGCGCGAGACGGATGGCGAGTGGCGACATGGGGCACCCCGGGCGGAGGAGAGCTGGCGAGGTCGGCCGACGTGCAGGTGGGCATGGCGCCTCTGACCCTGAGACGCTGGCGGGCGCGCTCCATCACACACGAAGGGCCCGACACCCAAGGTGTCGGGCCCCGTCGGGCGCATCGGAAGCGGCGTTCAGCTCGCTGCCGGGGCCTTCTTCTGGAACTCCGGCGCGTTGTGCTCGAAGTCCCACATCATGACCACCGGGTCCACGCCGAGCGCACGCGCGAACGCGTAGAGCTGGCCGCGGTGGTGCAGGAACTCATCGGGCACGAAGCCGAGGATCACGGCACCCGGGTAGGGCTCGCCCCATGGCGTGGGCACGCTGGCCGCGAGCTGCGCATCGGTGATCTTGGCCACCGCCGCGTCGGCCTCGGCCCACGCCTGCCGCGCGAACGCGAGCAGTTGGTCGCGCGTCTGGATGCCGGCCACGGTCGCAGCCTCGTCCGGCCCGTTCGTGAGCGTGCCCGCGAGCACACCCGTGGGGGCCATGCGGAGGAACTGATAGGTGTGCACGACGAGCTGCTTGGGAGTGCGCATGTTCGGGATGGGATTCGCATCGAGCTTGTCGGCGGGCAACGACTCGATGAGCCGCAGCGCGATCCCATGGCGCAGCCGCATCATGTCCCAGGTGGCGAGGAGCGAGGCCTTGTTCATGTCGGATCTCCGGATCGGGTGAGGGGCAGCCGCGCGATGCCGCGGGGAAGTCGGTGCGGGCCGGGACGCATCCTGCACGGATGTGCATGACGTGTCCAGTGGGGCTCGAGGCTGCGCTTCACGCCGCGGCGGCGCCGCCGCCCATCGCGACGTAGGCCGCCATCGCCAGCCACTCACCGAGTCCAGCGCACCGCCGGGCGCGGTCCTCGATGCGCACGGTGTAGCTCCATCGGAGCCAGCCCTCGTGGTGCGGCTCGATGTGCAGCAGCGGCTGCGACTCGGACTCCTCGAGTCGATGGCCCGCCATGGACGTGCGCCGCCAGCGCAACGCGGTCGCGCCGTTCCGGCGCCACTCGGCATGCCCGAGCCAGTCCGCGTGGTGTGCGAGCCGCACCGTGTCGTCGCCGGCCACGGTCAGTTCGTGCACGCCCTTCCACGATGTGCGGAGCCGCAACTCGGGCGCGTCGGCGAAGCGCACCCCGATCAGGCCCTTCCAGTGGTCGACCGGCCAGCGCACCGCGTGCACGCCGCGCTCGGACTCGAGCTGCCAGGTGTCCTGCCACACGCTCGGCCGGATCCACGCGAGCCGCTCGAAGCGCGCCTCGCCGAGCGGCACGAGCGCGTGGTCCGAGGGCGCCTCCATGGGTGGACGCATGCGGCGCCTGAGCGAATGCATCACGTGGCTCCTCCGTCCGGGTCGCTCGGCGGCGGCGACAGGGG
>CADEFY010000258.1 GCA_902826705.1 uncultured bacterium | reverse complement strand
CCCCATGAGCCCGACCGGCTTCACCAGCATCCGACTCGAGCGTCGCGGCCGTGTGACGCTGCTGATCATCGACCGGCCCGACAAGCTCAATGCCATCGACCGGCACACGCTCGGCGAGATCGCCGAGGCCACGCGCAGCTTCCTCGCCGACCCCGAGCAGGGCGCGATGATCGTGACGGGCGCCGGGCCGAAGGCCTTCATCTCCGGCGCGGACATCGGGGAGTTGCAGCCGCTCGGGCCCGCCGCCGCAGAGGACATCTCGCGCTACGGTCAGGCGGTGGTCGAGCTGTTCGAGCACTCGCCCAAGCCGGTGATCGCCGCGGTGAACGGCTATGCGTTCGGCGGCGGCTGCGAGCTCGCGCTCGCGTGCCACATGCGGCTCGCGTCGGAGAACGCGGTCATGGGCCTGCCCGAGGTCAAACTCGGGATCATCCCCGGGTACGGCGGCACGCAGCGCCTGCCGCGCCTGGTCGGTCCCGGGCGTGCGCTCGAGCTGATCCTGAGCGCGAGGTCGATCAAGGCCGACGAGGCGGAGCGCATCGGGCTGGTGAACCGCGTGGTGCCGCAGGCCACGCTGGTCGACGAGGCGGTGGCGCTCGCGGAGTCCATCCTCGCGAACGGCCCGCTCGCTGTGGCCGCAGCGCTCGAGTGCGTGGTGCGCGGCCTGTCGCTGCCGCTCGACCAGGGACTGCGGTTCGAGAGCGGTCGCTTCGGCATCCTCGCCTCGAGTGAGGACATGCACGAAGGACTGCAGGCGTTCCTCGACAAGCGCAAGCCGGACTTCCACCGCCGCTGAGCCGGGGGCGCGGCGAGCCGGCTCGGATCGCGTTCGGGCCCTCGTCCACGGATCATCCCGTCCAGCCAGGAGGCGACATGCTCGCGATCACGGACGATCTCATCCCCATGGCCATCTCCCTCGTGCTCGGCACGCTCGTCGGGTGGGAGCGGCAGATGGGTCGCAAGCCCGCGGGGCTGCGCACGCACACGCTCGTGTGCCTGGGCTCCACGATGTTCGTGCTCACCACGACGCATGCGGTCGAGGCGTTCGGCGGGCCCAGCCTCGATGCCTCGCGCATCGTGCACGGCGTCGTGACCGGCGTCGGTTTCCTCGGCGCGGGCAGCATCCTGCGCCAGGAGGGGTACGTGCACGGACTGACGACCGCGGCGAGCGTGTGGATGGTGGCCGCGATCGGCGTGTCCGTCGGCGTGCACGCGTACTCGCTCGCCGTCATCGGCACGGTGTTCTCGTTGATCGTGCTCGAGGGGTACCGCTGGGTGGAGCGATTCCTCTCACCCGAGGACGAGCAGGGCGATTGACGCGCCCGCTCGGGCCGTTCAGGCCAGACGCACGACCCGCGAGGTGAGGATCCGACCGGCGGCTTCGAGCTGGAGCGTGTAGACGCCGGGGGCGACGCGCTGTCCGCGATCATCGCGCCCGTCCCAGGCGCTCAGGTGCTCGCCTGCCGGCAGCTCGGCTCGGCGGAGTGTGCGCACACACCGCCCGTCGGCGGCGAGCACGCTGATGCACGCGGGGGTGGTGGCCGGGAGCGCGAACCGCAGCACGGCCGACGGCGCGGACGACGCCGCACCGGACGATGGGGTGCCGGTACGACCGGGACCACGCGCGTGCGCGCGGCCTGTGGCAGCTTCCGAGGAGCGGGACATCTTCTCGACCTCGGACGGCGGAGGGGGGCGCCGACCGTCCATGGATGGATGACAAGGCGCGGGGCGAGTCCCGCGGCGGGGACACATCCGTCGGCCACTGCGCCGAGGCCCCGCATCGATGTAACGCAGGATGCTCCGGAACCGCACGCGATTCAAGCGCGAGCGGCCGGTCCTCGCGGCCAGCCGCCCGCCGGATTCAGGGACGCGGAACCGGATCCGCGGCGAGTTCCGACAGGACCATCGCTCCGACGGCGTCCGTCCCGACGCCCGAGTCCATCCCCAGGTCGGGCAGCCGCCGGGAGCGGAGCAGGCGCTCGACGGCCTGTTCCACCCGTTGCGCGGCAGCGACTTCGCCGAGGTGCTCGAGCATCATCGAGACCGCCATGATGGTGGCGAGCGGGTTGGCGCGGTTCTGCCCGGCGAACTGCGGCGCCGAGCCGTGGATCGACTCGAAGAGCCCGATGCGGCCCGGGTGCAGATTGGCGCTCGCCGCCAGCCCGAGGCCGCCCACGAGCGCGGCCCCCAGGTCCGTGAAGATGTCGCCGAACATGTTGCTCGTCACCACCGTGTCGTACTGCTCCGGCCGTGTCACGACGAACATGCACGCGGCGTCGATGTACTGATGCTCGCGCGTGATGTCCGGATACTCGGCCCCGACCTCGGCGAACGCACGCGTCCACAGTTCCATCGCGCGGATCGCGTTGGCCTTGGTGAGCAGCGTGAGCTTGCGCTGGCGGGCTCGCTTGCGGCAGTGCTCGAAGGCGTAGCGCAGGGCGCGCTCCACGCCCTTGCGCGTGAAGATGATCTCCTGCGTCGCCACCTCGTCGGGTGTGCCCTTCTTGAACTGGCCCCACATGCCCGCGTAGGCGTCCTCGGTGTTCTCGCGCACGACGGTGAAGTCGATGTGCTCCGGCTCCTTGGACTTCAGCGGACAGAGTGCCGCATCGACCAGCCGCACCGGCCGCAGGTTCACGTAGAGGTCGAGCCCGAATCGCAACCGCCCCACGATGCCGAACTCGAGGAATCCAGGCGGCATGCGTGGATCTCCGATCGCGCCGAGCAGCACGGCATCGTGCTGCTGGATCTCAGCGAAGGCCGCATCGGGGAGCACCTCCTGCGTGCGCAGGTGGTGCTCTGCGCCGAAGGGGTAGGACGTGCGCTCGATGCGGAGCCCCTCCAACTCGGCGACGCGGTCGAGGATGCGCAGTCCCTCGCGTACGACCTCGGGGCCGATGCCGTCCCCCGGGATGACGGCGATGCGATGTGTGCGGCTCATGCTGCCTCCGTGGCGGCGGCTCGCCGCGCTCCAGGTCAGGGTCGGACGACGTACTCGGCGGTGACCCAGGCCGCGATCGGCTTGCCGAATCGCGTGGGCGCGATGAAGCGCCACGTCTGCAGGTCACGCCCCATGTGGTGCACCAGTTCGAGCGGCAGCGCCTCCTGCGGCACGGCGGGCATCTCGAACGCCCGCGCGGTGCCGCCCTCGTCGATCAGGCACTGTACGTAGATCGTGAGCGGCTCCTTCAGCTGGAAGCGTGCCTGCAGCGTGTCCGCGAGCGGGGATTGCGGCGCGAACGCCAGCATCGGCGCCGTGTCCTGCTGGAGCTGTTCCTCCACCTTGGGCGCCACGGGCGAGGTGAGTTCCGCCGCGCGACGCAGGCCGGTGAGGAAGTGGGTGGGGAGCGAGTCGGGTCGCGACCCGGGCAGGCGCAGGCGCACGAGGGCGAGGGCCGCGAGCGCGAAGCTCGAGTCCGCCGCCTGTGCTGCGCGGAACGCCGCAGCCGCGGCCGTGCGCTTGCCGGCACGCCACTGCAGCACGCCGAGCAGGTAGTGGGCCTCGGGCAGCACCGGCTCCAGGTGACCTGCGTAGGAGGCGGCTGCTTCGGCGAACGCGACGTCGCCGCTGTGCGCCGAGGTCAGTGCGAGCAGCAGGGCGTCTTTGCCCGAGAAGGGCCGCATCTCGAGCGCAGTGGCGGCGGCGCGTCGTGCGGCCTGCCAGTCGCCGCGCTGCATCGCCACCTCGGCCCGCGCGCGGGCGACGTACCAGCACCAGCCGTCGAACCGGCCATTGACCCAGAACCCGTCGCGTTCATAGGGGTAGTCGTGATGCCGCCGCGCGTCGGCCGTGTCCGACAGGGCCGCCGCGAGGAGCGGCGCTTCGAGCCTCACTCGCGCCGAATCGAGCGCACCCGTGCGCGCCTCGTTGACCGCGATCATCAGCTCGAGGTCGGCGTCGGGTGCGATGCGGGCGCGAAGCGCCTTCTGCGCGCGCAGCGCGGCGGCGTAGCGCCCCGCATCCTCATGCGCGCGCGCGTCGCGCGCCATCTGCGCCGCCTGCCGGGCGGGCGACGGCGGCGACGGGGACTGAGCCCGGGCGGGCAACGCTGCCGTGATGGCGAGCAGGATGCCGGCGGCGGCCCGGGCACGCGCGATCCGCGGCGGCGTCCAGCGGTGTGTGGAAGGGGTCACGACGGCCGCGTCTCGGCGAGCGCGCCGAGCACGGCGTGGATCTCGTCGTCGGAGAGCACGCGGTCGACGCTCTTGGCCCGTTGGAAGACCGCGCTCACGCGATCGGGCGTGGCCTCCAGATTGCGGCTCTCGAGCCAGAAGACCACGTTGCTCTCGCCGCTCATCGGACCGACCTCGATCTCCTGCTGCCGGCCCACCATCTCGGCAGGCACGCCCGAGTACACGCGGTCGGCGAGCCAGCGGTCGCCCTTTCGGAACGCCTTGATCACTGCCGCGGCATGCACGCCGGTGCCCGTGCGGAACGCGTCGGCGCCGACGACCGGGTAGTTGACCGGGATCGGCACACCCGTGAATCGGCTGGTCTTCTCGCAGTACTCCGCGAGCGCCGAGAGATCGTGGTCGATCCATCCCAGCAACTGCAGATTGACGAGCAGCTGGTCCATGGGGGTGTTCCCCACCCGCTCGCCGATGCCGATCGCGCATCCGTGCACGCGCGTGGCGCCGGCGCGGATCGCCGCGATGGTGTTGGCCACCGCCAGGCCGCGGTCGCAGTGCCCATGCCAGTCGAGCCCCACGTCGGCGCCCGACTCGCGTACGACCTGCGCGGCGAATCGCACCAGATTGGCC
>CADEFY010000257.1 GCA_902826705.1 uncultured bacterium | reverse complement strand
CGCATGTGCCGCGAACGCCGGGACGGCATCGGCCGCCGGCCACGCATGCAGGCGGCCGGCGGGCGCATGGAACAGCAACCGGCTCGCACATGGCTCGGCGAGGAGCGGGGCCAGTGCATCGGGGGTGCCACTGGCGGTCGTGCATGTGAGCCGCACACCGGCCATCTCCTCCGGATCGGTGAGCTGCTGCAGCAGCGTGGCGACTGAGGTGTCCTGCACGCGCAGCCGCGGCGCGCCGAGCCGCTCGCGCACGAACGTCTCCTGGCTCGGCATCCATGCGGGGTCGTCCTCGAACACGCTCACCACGGTGAAGTCCGCACTGCTCGCGAGCACCGGGTGCGTTGCGGCGAGCTCGCGCCCGAGCACGGTGACGGCGGCGGGCTCGCGGCGCAGCCAGTCCCGCCAGCGCGAGCGATCGGCGAGTTCCGCGCGCGACAGCCCGTGCACGAGCGCGAGCCGCGCCAGCGGCGCGGGCCGCAGTTTGAGGCTGGCCTCGAGCAGCACCGCCAGGCCGCCCTGCGAGCCGCACAGCAGGCGGTGCACCGCGAGACCCGCCACGTTCTTGACCACCTGCCCACCGGTGCGGGCGATCACGCCATCGGCGGTCACGAAGCGGGCGCCCAGGATGCGGTCGCGCGGGGCGCCGAAGCGCCGGCGGCGCGGGCCGCTCGCATCGGCGGCGAGCACGCCACCCAACGTGGCGCCCCATGCCTCGGCGGCCTCGAGCGGCAGCTCGAGCCCCACGCGCTCCACCTCGGCGCGCAGGTCGGCGATCGTCACACCGGCCTGTGCAGTGAGCGTGAAGTCGTCGCGCTCGAAGTGCGTGATGCGTGCGAGCGCGCGCAGGTCGAGCGCCACGTCGTAGCGCTGCGGCGCGCGGGCGCGCGACAGCGCCACGCCGCCGCCCCACGGCACGACACCGAGGCGCTCGCGCGTGGTGGCACGCAGCAGCTCGGCGACCTCGTGTGCGTCAGCGGGCCGGACGGCGGCACGCGGCGCGACCCCGGAGATGGCGTAGGCCGCCGGATCCGCGTGGCGCGCGGCATCGAGCACGGAGGCGATCGCGGTCAGATCCACGGGCCCTCCACATCGGGCCGCAGCGCCATCGCAGCCACGCGCTCGTACGAGCCGCGCGAGTGCACCTCGCCGCAGCCGCCTCCGCCCGGCAGCACTTTGCCCGGGTTGAGGCGGCGGTCGGGATCGAATGCCGCGCGCACGCGTTCCATGACTGCGAGATCATCGGGCGTGAACAGCTCGGCCATCATGGGCCGCTTCTCGATCCCCACGCCGTGCTCGCCGGAGATCGTCCCGCCCATGGCGATGCACATGCGCAGGATGTCGTGCGACACCTCGAGTGCCGCCGCCTGGGCGCGCGCGTCGGAGGGATCGAACATCACATGCGGGTGCAGGTTGCCGTCGCCCGCATGGAACACGTTGCCGGCCTCGAGCCCGTGCGCGGCGGCCATCGCGTAGAGGCGCTCGAGCGCCTCGGCGAGCCTCGTGCGCGGCACGACGCCATCCATGATGGTGAAGCCCTTGTGCGCGCGGCCGTAAGCGCCGAACGCCGACTTGCGGCCCTTCCAGAGCGCCAGCCGCTCGGCCGCGTCCTTCGCCACTCGCACACTGCGCACGGACTGTGCGGCGGCGATCGCGCGGATGCGCTCGACCTGCCCGGGCAGCGCCACGGCAGGGCCATCGACCTCGAGCAGCAGCACGGCCGCGGCGTCCGTGGGCAGGCCGAGCCCGAGCCACGCCTCGACCATGCCCACGGTGTGTCGGTCCATGATCTCCATGGCCGCGGGGACGATGCCGGCGGCGATCACCTGCGACACGGTGTCGCAGGCCTGCGCGATGCTGGCGTAGTCGAGCAGCAGCGTCTGCACGGCTTCGGCGTCGGGCGTGAGTCGCAGGCAGAGCTCGGTCACGATCGCTGTGGTGCCCTCGCTGCCCACCACCGCACTCATCAGGTCGCTCGCGGGCGAGTCGCACGCCTCACCGCCCAGCCGCACCGCCACGCCGTCCTCGAGCACCACGGTGAGGGCGAGCACGTGGTTGACCATGACGCCGTGCTTCAGGCAGTGCGGGCCGCCGGCGTTGGTCGCCGCGTTGCCGCCCAGCGTGCTCACCTGCTGCGACGCCGGATCGGGCGCGAAGTGCAACGCGAGCGGCTGTGTGTGCTTGGAGAGCGCCAGGTTGACCACGCCGGGCTGGACCCAGGCGAACTGCCGCGCTTCGTCCACGCTCAGCACCTGGTCCATGCGGTTGAGGCTCAGAGACAGGCCGCCCTGCTCGCAGGTGGCACCGCCTGCGAGCCCGGTGCCCGCGCCGCGCGCCGTGACCGGCAGCCCGTGGGTGCGCGCCCAGCGCACGACGGCGCAGACCTGGTCGGTGCTGCGCGGCAGCACGATGGCGTCAGGCGGGTGTCGCTCCACCGTGAGCGCGTCCGCCTCATAGGTGAAGCGCGCGGGCTCGCTGACGAGCACGCCGGACTCTCCGAGCAGCGCTCGGAGCTCGCCGACCTGTGCCGGGGTGAGGGGCATCCGCGGAGCTTAAGGCCGGCGCGCGCATTCGGCACTCGGGCGTGCGCGATGCACGCCCTCCGCGCCCCCTGGTCGCGATGAGAACGCGTGCTCGGCTGCTTCGTTGACACCCCTGCCGTGGGGTCGGCACCATTCTCGATGACGGGCCCTGCCCGACCCCCATGAAGTCCCCCGCGCGCCACCGCCTCCTGCCCGACTCCCTGCTCCGAGCCCTTCGCGTGTGGCGCGGGGCCTGCTCGGTGCTGGTCGTCGCCACGCTGGGCGCGCGCGCCGGGCCGGCGCACGCGGACTGGCCGCAGAGTCCGCTGATCAACGTGCCCGTGTGCTCGGCGAGCGGCGAGCAGTACTTCCAGCGCGCCGTGCCCGACGGTCAGGGCGGCGTGATCGTGGCGTGGGCTGACGAGCGTTCCGACACGCTCGATGTGTATGCCCAGCGCATCAGTGCGGCCGGCGTGCCGCTATGGACCGCACAGGGCGTGCGGCTCTGCGGCGCGCCCTGGGAGCAGAGTGAGGTGACCCTGCTCGAGGATGGCGAGGGCGGTGCAGTGGTGGTGTGGCGCGATGACCGTGCGCGGTGGGAGTCGGACCTGTTCGCGCAGCGCATCGATGCCAGCGGCTCACCGTTGTGGGGCGCCGATGGCGTGCCGGTGTGTCGTGCGGCCGGGGATCAGGTGGCGCCGCGCCTCGTGCGATCGGACCATGGCACGACGATCGTGGTCTGGGAGGACCGTCGCGTGACGGGCGAGATCTACGCGCAGCGATTGTCGGCGACGGGCGCGCGGCTCTGGGACTCGAGCGGCGTGGCGCTGTCCACGGCTGCGGCGCCTCGCTTCGAGCCGGTCGCCGCCACGGACGGTGTGGGCGGCGCGATCGTGCTCTGGACGCAGCAGAGCGCGAGCGGCTACGACGTCGTGGGCCAGCGCATCGCCGACATCGGCGTGCGCATGTGGGGACCGACCGGCGTCGTGGTGGGCGGCGGCACGGGCGACCAACTGGCGCCAGCGATCGTCGAGGGCGGCCAGTACCGGGTGTTCATCGCGTGGGAGGATCATGGCGTCACCGGCAGCAGCGTCCGAGTGCAGACCATGGACATCAACGCGGTCGTGTTCTCGCCGGCATGGGACGGGCTGGTCGTCGCCGCGCCCTCGCGCGTGGCGCGGCGGCCCGTGCTCGAGAGCGACGGCGGCACTGGTGCGCTCGTCGCGTGGCACGAGGCGGTCGCCGGGGGCGAGGATGTCCGCGTGCAGCGGCTCGCGGCCGACGCGCAGGCGCGATGGACCGCGGGGGGCGTGCTGGTGAGCGCCCACCCGGCGGTGCAGCAGTTCCCGAGCCTGATGTCGGATGGGCGCGGTGGCGCGCTCGTGGCATGGGAGGACCTGCGCGCGGGCAACTGGGATGTCTACGCGCAACGGCTCGACACGCTGGGCGCGCGGCGCTGGGGCGCCGACGGGCGCGCCGTCTCGGCCGCGGCCGCGAGCCAGCTCGGACCGCGCCTCGTGGGCGAGCGCGACACGGTCGCGATCGTGGTGTGGACCGATCAACGCGTGGGCGACACCGACCTCTATGCGCAGCGCATGCCCATGGCGGTGGCGCTCTCCGCGCCCCGGCCCGCCCCTCCGCTGCTCGCGCTGCGCGCGTCGCCCAATCCCGCACGCGAGGCGGCCACGCTCGCGTTCGACATGGCGTCGCCGCAGCGTGCACGACTCACCTTGTACGATGCGGCCGGACGGTCGGTGTGCACGCTGGTCGATGGCGAACTCGCCGGCGGCGCACACCGCGTGGTGTGGGACGGCCGTGACGCGAGTGGACGCGCAGCGGCGCCGGGGATCTACCTGGCGCGGCTCGTGACCGAGGATCGCGAGGCGCGGCTCACGCTGGTGCGGGGTCGCTGAGCCGCACCGCCGGCAGCGTGACGCGGAAGCGCGAACCGCGCCCCGTGGCGCTCCATACCTCGATCGCACCGCCCGCGGCGTCCACCAGCCGGCGGATCGTGGCCAGCCCGAGTCCGCTCCCCTCGGGGTGCGTGGTGAAGAACGGTTCGAACAACCGCAGGCGCGTGGCCTCGTCCATGCCCGCGCCGCCGTCCTCGACCTCGAGCCACACCCGCTCCGGATCCGCGGCGCCGGTGCGCACGATCACGTCGCCGCTCGCGTCGCGCAGCGCGGGCCACGCATTGAGCATCAGGTTGAGCACGATCCGGTGCGCGTGACCGCTGTCGATGCGCGCTTCAGGTAGTGCAGCCGCGAGTTCGAGCCGCAGTCCCACGCCCACGGGCACGAGTGGCTCGG
>CADEFY010000256.1 GCA_902826705.1 uncultured bacterium | reverse complement strand
GCGTGGCGCTGTCAGCAATTCACATTCACAAGGGCGACTGGCTCAATGCCTCGGTGTTCTCTATGGAGGCAATCGTTAGCGGGAGGCGGTGCAAGCATCGGTTCTTAGAGGGGCTCGGGTGGTTCAATCACGCACAATCAATGCGGGGTACTTCGCGCTGGTCTGCTGCCTCCGAGTCGATTCTTCTTGCTAGCCAATGCTTCGAAGCGGCTGGATGGCTCTACTGGCAGTTGCGCGCGCATCACACGCGAGCGCTGTTGTGCTGGAAGCAAGGACGACTCAAGGATGCTCACGAGGTGCTTGAGCGAGTTGTCTCCGCTGACACCTCACACTTGAGTCCGCAGAGCATTGACTATGCAAGACTGCTTCAGGGGCTGATTCATCTGCATGAAGGCAGGTTCGACCTTGCAACTGACTCGTTCTCGTTGCCGCGCGTGAGCTCGCGTCATCAGCATCCTCGGCCGGCTTGGCTCGGCTCCGAATACTTGGCAGACACTGAGATTGAACGCGGCAGGTTCCCGTCAGCGATCGTAGGCCTTGACGAGCTGCGCGAACGAGTCGTCGCACTCGCGCCCAGGAGCGATGTGCTGGCCGAAGTCCAGCGCCGCCGCGCGGAGTGCTTGTTGCACCTCGGGCAACTCGAGTCCGGTCTCGAAGCCGTCCGTGAAGCCGAGTCCATCGCGCGTGAGTGCGGCGACAAGTACGAGCTCGCCTGCTCGCTGCGCGTCCTCGCACTCCTCCTGGCGCGCACGGGTAAGCCGGTCGAGGCGCAGGCGGCGTTCGCGCGCGCCTTCCAGATCTTCGACGAGATCGAGACGCCCTACGAGTGGGGCAAGCTCTGGATGTCCTACGGCGATTGGCTCTGCTCGGCGCACTCCGAGCACTACTTCAGCATGCGCGCCGCTCGCGATGCGTACCGAGCGGCGATCGAGCACTTCGACGGCATGCGCGCGGAGTACAAGCTCTCAGAAGCGCAGAAGCGTCTGGTCGAGATCGAGGCACGGCTGAAAGAGGAGGCCGATCTCGAGGCTGCCGACGCCGAGATCCGGCCGCGGCCGCGGCGCCGACCGGTTCGCGACATCGAACTGCAGCGCCGCATGCAATGGGCCTATGAGACGTTCGGCATGGTCACGCGCCACAAGCCGCTGCTCGACATGCTCGAGCAGGTGGCGGCGCTGTCCGTGAGTGAGATCCCGATCCTGGTGCTCGGCGAGTCAGGCACGGGCAAGGAGGGGATCGCGCGCACCGTGCATCAGCTCTCGGGCCGCACCGGTCAGTACCTCACACTCAACTGCAGCGCCATCGCGGCCACCATGCTCGAGGCCGAGCTCTTCGGCCATGCGCGTGGTTCGTTCACGGGAGCCGATCGCGACAAGGCGGGGCTCTTCGAAGCGGCCGACCTCGGCACGGTGTTCCTCGACGAGATCGGCGAGATGAGCGTGGACCTGCAGGCCAAGCTGCTGCGGTTCCTCGAGAACGGATCGCTGCGCCGCGTCGGCGCCACGGCGGACACGCGCGTGCGCGTGCGGCTGCTGGCGGCCACCAATCGCGAACAGGCCAAGCTCGCCAGCGGCGACGGCTTCCGCTCGGATCTCTACTTCCGACTGGCGCATGCGGTGTTCACGCTGCCGCCCCTGCGAGAGCGCGGCGAGGACGCCGAGGTGCTGCTCGACCACTTCCTCGACGTGCTCGGCGAAGAAGCTGGAAAGAAGATCCGACTGTCCACGTCCGCGCGATCGCAGCTCCTCGACTACACGTGGCCTGGCAACGTGCGCCAGTTGCGCGCGCTGGTCGCACGGCTCGTGGCGCAGTCCAAGGACGGCCATGTCGTGGTGCCGCGCGAACTGCAACTCGAGGACGCCGCTGCGCCACGCAACTTCCTCGAGGAGATGGAAGAGCAGGAGCGCAAGCGCATCGTCGAGGCGCTCGAGAAGTCGAGTGGCGTCAAGGCCGATGCGGCGCGCATGCTCCGCCTGTCGCGCACCACGATGCTCGCCAAGATGAAGCGCTACCAGATCCCCATGTAGAGGCCGGGCAGAAGCAATTCGGCCTCGGCCCGAACGTCCGTCCGGGCCTGCGAACACGCCGCGATCCCCCTCGCGGCGTTTCGCTTTCGGGGCCTGAGCGCGGTGCGAACATGCGCGTTCCGCCAGCTTTGACGCCGCCTCCCGCGCTTCGCTACCCTCGCGCGTTCCCACCCCCCACTGGAGGCTCCCCGCATGATCCGCAGCATGACCGGCTACGGTTCGGCCGAGATCGAGAAGGACGGCCACCGTCTGTCGGCCGAGATCCGGTCGGTCAACCACCGGTTCTGCGAAGTCTCCATGCGCGGCCCCAAGATGGTCCTGGCGTTCGAGGACCAGGTGCGCCAGCTGATCGCCGAGCGCTTCTCGCGCGGCAAGTTCAACCTGTCGATCAACTGGACCGGCGCCGGCGAGCAGGGCGACGTGCTCAAGCTCAACGAGGGCGTGGCCGACCGCTACTTCTCGCTCATGCAGCAGCTCCGCACGCGTTACAGCCTGCAGGGCGACATCGACCTGCGCACACTGGCCACGCTGCCGGACCTGTTCAGTTGGGAGAGCGCCCACATCTCCGACGAGGAGACCTGGGACATGCTCAAGCGCCTGATCGAGAAGGTGTGCGAGAGCATGAACGGCATGAAGGACCGCGAGGGCGCAGCACTCAGCGCCGACCTCGACAAGCGCCTCGACCTGATCCGCACCCAGCTCGTGTTGGTGTCCGAGCGTGCGCCGCTGCGGCCGCAGGAGGCCAAGGACAAGATGCTCTCGCGCATCAAGCCGCTGCTCGATGACGTCGAGATGGATCCCATCCGGATCGCGCAGGAGGTCGCCATGCTGGCCGACCGCCTCGACTGCACCGAGGAGTGCGTGCGGCTGTCCGCGCATCTCGACCAGTTCAAGCACCTGATCGACGGGCCCGAGCTGGCCGGCCGCAAGCTCAACTTCCTGCTCCAGGAGATGAACCGCGAGGCCAACACGATCGGCTCCAAGGCCAACGACGTGTCGATCGCACACGCGGTGATCATCATGAAGGAAGAGATCGAGCGCATCCGCGAACAGGTCCAGAACGTCGAATGACCGCCGCCACTCCCGCATCGCCGCAGTTGCCGGCCCGCTTCACCCCGGGCGGCTTCCTCATGGTGCTCTCGGGGCCCTCCGGCGCGGGCAAGGGCACGCTCGTGGAGCGGCTGCTCGAGGCTCGGCCCGACTGCATCTTCGCCGTGTCCTCGACCACGCGGCCGATCCGTTCGACCGAGACCGACAGCGTCGAGTATCGGTTCATCGATCGCGCCGAGTTCGAGCGGCGCGTGACCCAGGGCTACTTCCTCGAGTGGGCCGAGGTGCACGGGCATCTCTACGGCACGCCCGCAGACGAGGTCGCGCAGCTCGAGCAGATGGGCCGCGTCGTGCTTCTGGATGTCGACGTCCAGGGTGGCGAGTCGGTGCGCCGGCTGCGCCCCGATGCCGTGAGCGTGTTCGTGTACCCGCCGTCGCTCGACTCCCTGCGGCAGCGCCTGGCGCGCCGCGGCACCGACGGCCCCGAGGTGGTGGCTCAGCGTCTCCAGAACGCCCCGGGCGAGATGGCGCAGTGGGACCGCTTCGACTACCTGCTGGTCAACGACAACCTCGAGCAGGCCGTGGCCCAGCTCATCGCGATCCATGACGCCGAACGCGCCCGGGTGTCCCGGCTGCGAACGGAGTAGACTGCCGCAGCGCCTCACCGGGTCCACTTGGGATCCACTCTTCTAAGGAGCACCTCCCATGAAGCTGGCTTCTTTCGTTCCGCCCCCGGGCAAGAGCAAGTACGAGCTCGCCATCATCGCCTCGCGTGAGGCGCGCCGCCTCAACGACTGGGTGCGCCGCTCCGGCGAGACGCTGCCGGGCAAGGTCACGGCTGTGGCGCTCGACCGCGTCATCCGCGACGAGGTCCCGTTCTACTACGAGGATCCCGCCCAGATGATGATGGAGCCGATCGAGACCATCGAGCCCACGCTCGAGTAACGCGGCCGTGCTCGAGGGCCGCGTCGTCGTGGTCGGCGTCTCGGGCGGCATCGCGGCCTACAAGGCCTGCGAGCTGGTCCGACGCCTGCGCGACCGCGGTGCCACGTGCATCGTGGTCATGACCCCGGCTGCCCGCGGGTTCGTCACCCCGCTCACGTTCGAGACGCTCTCCGGCAACCCCGTGGTGAGCGACCTGTGGGGCGACCAGCGGCCGCGGTTCGAGCTGCCCTCGTCGCACATGAAGCGCGTGCGCGGACGCGTCGAGCATGTCGATGTGGCCGAGGTGGCGGACTGCGTGGTGATCGCGCCGGCCACCGCCGACCTCATGGCGCGCATCGTCCACGGGCAGGCGCCCGACGCGCTCACGTCCGTGGTGCTGGCGTCGCCCGCTCCACTCGTGGTGGCCCCGGCCATGGACCTGCAGATGTGGCGCTCGGCGGCCACGCAGAGCAACGTGCGCGCCATGCGGGCGCGCGGCGCGACGCTGGTGGGGCCGGACTCCGGGCCGCTCGCGTCGGGGCTCGCCGGCCCCGGGCGGCTCGCCGAGGTCGATGCGATCGTGGCGGCGTGCGAGCAGGCCGTGCAGCGCCGCGCCAGCATGCAGGGGCTGCACGTGCTCGTGGGCGCGGGGCGCACCGAGGAGCCGCTCGATCCGGTGCGCATGATCACCAACCGCTCGAGCGGCCGCATGGGGTTCGCGATCGCCGAGGCAGCGCGCGAGCGTGGCGCCCGCGTGACGCTCGTGAGCGGACCTGTGTCGATCGAGCCGCCGCACGGCGTGCAGGTGGAGCGCGTCACGACCGCGTTGCAG
>CADEFY010000255.1 GCA_902826705.1 uncultured bacterium | reverse complement strand
CATGCTCGCGGCGCTCGCGGTGAGGAGCATCGCCGGCCAGACCTTCGCGCCGAGTCCGGGACCGGGCGTGTCCACGATCTCGGCGCTCCTCGTCGAGGCGCTCTACACGTTCGCCCTCTGCCTCGTGGTCCTGCAGAGCGCCACGGCGGCCGCGACCAAGGGCAACTCGTTCTACGGGCTGGCGATCGGGTTCACCGTGGTGGTCGCGGCGTTCGCGGGAGGCGGCATCTCCGGCGGCGCGTTCAATCCGGCCGTGGGCGTTGGCCCGAGCGTGGTGCATGCGGCATTCGGCGGCGGGTCACTGCAATCGGTCTGGCTCTACCTGGTCGGCCCGTTGCTCGGCGCGGTCGCGGCGGCCGCGGTGTTCCGCGTGCAGGAGACCCCGGCCTGAGTCCTGTCGCGCCCAGGGCGGGGCGACGTGACGTGAAGTGGCGACTCTGAGTCGCCGATGACCCAGGGGACGCGAACCGCCGGCCCACCGGCGCTCGCGTCCCGCGTGCGCCCGCCGAGGATGGCGGGCACTCCCCCTCGGAACGCGGTCCGATCCGACTCGCCTCGCGTCGCAGGTCCGCGCAGGCGACCGCATGGACTCCGAGGAGGGATCCCGACCATGAACGCCCCGACCGCCATCGCCGCCCCCGTCACGCCTGCCACCGGCTTCCTCACGCCCGATCCCGACCTCTCCGGCGTCGCGGACCTGGTGACGCACTTCGGCCTTCGCACCTACAGCGGCCACCGCGCCACGTTCAAGAGCTACCGCGGCCGCAATCGGCTGCTGGATGCGATCGGCAAGCGCATCGAGTCGACGCCCATCGACTGCGAGGATCAGTGCAGCGCACGGCACTACGTCGACCTGTTCGACCTGGTGCGGGCGCACTACGGTGTCATCGACCGCGTGGTCGAAGTGGGTGTGTTCCTCGGCGGGGCGTCGACCATGCTGGCCGGCGCGGCGACGGCCTGCGACTTCGCACTCGATCTCGTGGACGTGAACGAGCGCTTCCTGCGATTCACCCACGAGCGCATCCGTCGCACGTTCCCGGAGGCGGTCGATCGCGTACGCCTGTTCCATGGCGACCTGCCGAGCTATGTGCAGCAGGTGATGCTGCGCGAGTCGCCGGCCTCGGCGCTCGTGCACCACGACGGCTCGCATCACTTCACGCAGGTGGTGAAGGACCTGGCGGCGCTCTCGTTCGTGCGCGACCAACTGCAGGGGATCGCGCTGCAGGACACGCATCTGCGCGGACGGATCGAGCACTGCAACTTCGTCGACGCGGCGGTCTATGCGGTGTTCGGGTTCAATGTGGCCTGCCAGCCGATCGGTGCGTCGTACCCGGCGGGATCGAGCCAGACGGAGCCGAACCGCTATCAGGGGAACTACTTCCTTCCCGACACCGCGGAGGGCATGTTCGTCCCGATGGCCGGTAACGAGTTCCGCTACCCGCATCCATCGATGAAGCTGGAGGAGTTCCTGCCCGGCGCGTGAACTGCGCGAGCGGCTTGCCTCACTCATGCCCCTCGCGCATCCTTCCACCTGCGAGCCCGACGGGGGCTCGCAGGGAGGCAGGATGCGTCAGCGTGGATCACGGGGTTCGTACGCCCGACTGACCGAACCGCTGGTGCGCATCGAGGGCGAGCTGCGTCCGGTGTCCTGGGACGTGGCGCTCGATCGTGCCGCGGAGGGGTTCGCTCGCAACCGCGCGCAGCACGGGCCGGATGCGATCGGCACCTTCAGCTGCTCGAAGTCGACCAACGAGGTCAACTTCCTCGCGCAGAAGCTGGTCCGGAAGGTCTTCGGTTCGAACCACATCGACAGCTGCAATCGAACTTGACACGCGCCGAGCGTCGTCGGTCTGGCGACGGTCTTCGGAGCGGGCGGCGGCACGAACTCCTACCGTGAGGTCGAGGAGGCCGACGTGGTGTTCCTCTGGGGTTCCAACGCCCGAGAGGCCCATCCGATCTGGTTCCACCACCTCCTGAAGGGGATCCACCGCGGCACGAGGCTCTACGTGATGGACCCGAGACGCACGTCTTCGGCCCAGTGGGCCGACGTGTGGCTGGGGCTCGACGTGGGTTCGGACATCGCGCTGGCGAACGCCATGGCGCGGGAGATCGTGCATGCGGGGCTCCACCACCGCGAGTTCGTGGAGCAGGCCACGGTCGGCTTCGAGGCGTACTGCGCCGCGATCGAGCCGTACACGCTCGAGCGGGCAGAGCAGATCACCGGCGTGCCCGCAGATGTGATCCGCGAGGCGGCGCACACGTTCGCGCGCGCCGACAAGGCGATGATCTGCTGGACGCTGGGGATCACCGAGCACCACGATGCCGTCGACAACGTGCTCTCGCTGATCCATCTCTGCCTCCTCACGGGACACGTCGGCCGCTGGGGCTCCGGCTGCAATCCGCTCCGCGGCCAGAACAACGTGCAGGGCGGCGGCGACATGGGTGCGATCCCCAACCGGCTGCCCGGGTTCCAGGACATCCTCGATCCGGCGGTGCGGGAGCGCTTCGAGGCCCACTGGGGCGTGTCGATCCAGCCGCGCGTGGGCCGCAACCTCACCGAGATGCTGCATGCCATGGATCGCGGCGAGATGACCTCGTTGCTGGTGATCGGCGAGAACCCGGCGCAGTCCGACGCCGATGCGCATCATGTCGAGCAGGTGCTGCGCAAGCTCGACCACCTCGTCGTGCAGGAGATCACGCTCACGAAGACTGCGCAGCTCGCACACGTGGTGCTGCCCGCGAGTGCCTCGTGGTGCGAGAGCGATGGCACGGTCACCAACAGCGAACGGCGTGTGCAGCGCGTGCGCAAGGCGGTCGACCCGCCCGAGGGCGCGCGCGACGAACTCTGGATCCTGTCCGAGATCGCGCGCCGCATGGGTGTGGACTGGGGCACGCCCACGGCGGAATCGCTGTGGGACGAGTTCCGCACGCTGGCCCCCGCGTTCGCAGGCGGCATGAGCTACGCGCGGCTGGAAGCACTGGGGGGACTGCAGTGGCCCTGCCCGGACGAACAGCACCCCGGCACGCCCTTCCTGCACGGACGGCTGTGGGAACGCCCCGTGGTCGGGCGTCGCGCGCCGTTCACCGTGGTGCACCACGAGGGCCCGGTGGAGAAGCCGGACGCCGAGTACCCGCTCGTGCTCACCACCGGGCGGAGGCTCGAGTCATACAACACCGGCGTCCAGACCGGCGCCTACGTCTCCCCACTCCACCGCGGCGAGACGCTCGACCTCTCGCCCGAGGATGCGCAGCGCCTGGGCATCGCCGAGGGCGACGAGGTGCGCGTGACGAGCCGACGTGGCAGTCTGCAGGTGCCGGCGCATGTCGATCGCGGGCTGCGTGCGGGGACCGTGTTCATGACGCTGCACTTCCCCGACCAGGCGGCGACCAACGTGCTGACCATCGATGTCTCGGATCCCAAGTCCGGAACGGCGGAGTTCAAGGCCTGCGCCGTCCGGGTGGAGCCACTCGCGATCCGCACCTGATCCGCACCCGCTCCGGAGACCCCTGCCCCGCATGGACGTCCGCCTGCTCGATGCCGCGCCGTCACCCGAGGAGCGCGCCGCGGTCGATGCCGCCATCGGGGCGCCCGCATCCGCCTGGGACGGCGGGCCGCGTGGGTCCGCGCGCGACGCGCACACGGCGACCGGCGGAGCCTCCCAGCGCAAGCGACGCAACGAGTTGCTGCCCGCACTGCAAGCACTGCAGCAGCGTGTGGGGTGGGTCAGCGAAGGGGGCCTGAACTACGTCTGCGAGCGCCTCGCGGTGCCGCCCGCCGAGGCATGGGGCGTCGCCACCTTCTATGCCATGCTCGCCACCTCCCCGCGCCCCGCGCGTGTCGTGCATGTGTGCGATGACGTGGCCTGCCGCGCACGCGGCGCCGAAGGGCTGTGCGAAGCGCTGGCGCGCACGCGAGGACCCGCGTTGCCGCATGCGCCCGAGGGCGATCACGTGCACGTCCATCCTGACGCGGCTGCCTGGATGCGCTCGCCCTGCCTCGGGCACTGCGACCACGCGCCCGCCGTGCTCGTGACCGAGGCCGGCGATCCGCCGCTCGAGCGATCCCTCGGTCACGCCTCCGCTGCCGCAGTGGAGGGGCTGCTGGAGGGCGGCATCCCCGGGCCGGACGCCGGGGACGCACAGTCACTCCCCCAGGCCGGCGAACCCTCGCTCGTGCTCCTGCGCCGGATCGGCCGAGTCGATCCCACGTCGCTCGCCGCCTATCGGGCCTCGGGAGGGTACGCGGCGCTCGCCAGGGCGATCGCCATGGGCGGCGAGGCGGTGATCCGCGAGATCGAGGCGGCGGGGCTCGTGGGGCGCGGCGGTGCGGCGTTCCCCACGCATCGCAAGTGGAGTGCCGTGCGCGCGCAGGCTGCCGAGCCGCACTACCTGGTGTGCAACGCCGACGAATCGGAACCCGGCACGTTCAAGGACCGCGTGCTGCTCTGCGGCGACCCGTTCGCGATCATCGAGTCCATGACGCTCGCCGCCTTCGCCGCGAAGTGCCGCCACGGCATCCTCTACGTGCGCGCCGAGTACCCGCTCGCGCACGAGCGGCTCACGGGGGCGATCGCGCAGGCGCGCGCTGCCGGGCTGCTGGGGGAGCGCATCCTGGGATCGGAGCTGAGCTTCGACATCGAGTTGCGGCGCGGTGCCGGGGCCTACATCTGTGGCGAGGAGACGGCGCTGTTCGAGTCGATCGAGGGCCGCCGAGGCGAGCCGCGCGTGAAGCCCCCGTTCCCGGTCGAGTCGGGGCTGTTCGACCGGCCCACCCTGGTCAACAACGTGGAGACGCTGGCGAACGTGCTGCCCATCGTGCTCGAGGGGGGCGCGGCCTATGCGCGCCAGGGCACCGCACAGTCGC
>CADEFY010000254.1 GCA_902826705.1 uncultured bacterium | reverse complement strand
CCGGCGGCAGTTGGGGTGTAGCGCTTCGCTCGCAGGGCTCCAGCGCGCGAGAGCATGCGGTCAGCATCGTGGGTAGCAACCGACCTGTGCTGCGTTGGGAGTCAGTCTCCGAGCGAATGCGTCAGGCGACCGGTCTGGACGACGACACCGACCGCTGGATCCTTCACATCGAAATGGACTTCGAGGCGGATCTGCTCACTCGGGGCACGAAGTTCGTCTTGCCCGGCGACCCCGGTCGCATGCAGGTCGTCTACCTCGTATTTGACGCCAGGATCGACTGATCACGCCGGCCTGCCCCGCCTGGCTCCAGGACGATTGGTGTTGACCTGCTCCCGAGAACCTGGTGCAACTCGAGTCAGCATCCATCGGTTTGATTCGGTGGCGCGCCTTGGGCACCCCAAGCGGCGCTTGTCGCAGGCTCGTGATCGTCCGCGGTAGAGTCCTGCCGCCGGGCCCTCCACGGCCCCACACACCCGCCCCCGCACCCCGCCCTCCGAGGCCCCTCGCCATGATCCGACTCCTATTCGTCGCCACGCTCACCGGCTCCCTCGCCCTCGCCGCCCCCGCACACGCCGACGACGCCCGCTATCGCACGCCGCCTCCTGAGATCGCCAGCATCCTCACCGCGCCGCGTCTGCCGCGCACCGCGCCGGACCTGTCGCCCGACGGGGCGCACCTGCTGCAGCCCGACCTGCGTGCGCTGATCCCCATCGAGACGCTGGCCGAGCCGGTCGAGCGGATCGCGGGCCTCGAGGTGATCCCGCGGTTCGGCATCACGCGCCAGGCGCTCAAGAACGCGGCCAGCGGGCTCACGTTCGTGCGCGTCAGCGATGCGCGTCAGACGCGTGCCCAGTTGCCGGCCGAGGCGCGCATCGTCGCCACGGCGTGGTCCACGCGCGGGGACAAGCTGGCGTGCGCGCTGGTCGCCGAGGGCGGCTGTGCGCTGTGGGTGGTCGAGGTCGGCAGCGGCGAGGCGCGCCGGGTCGATGGCGTGCGGCTGCATGGCGTGCCGCGCGTGTCGCTCGAGTTCGCGCTCGATGACAAGGCGATCTTCGCCGCGATCGTGCCCGCGACCCTGCCCGCTGCGTCCAGTGCGGCCGCCCGCGTGCCCGAGGGCCCGGCCGTGCGGGCCAGCGCAGGCCGCGCCGCGCCGCAGCGCACCTCGCGCGATGTCCTGCGCACGGCGGCCGACCAGCAGACGTTCGAGCGCCACACGCTCGCCCAGCTCGCGCGCGTGCCCTTGTCGGGCGCCGCGCCGCAGCCGATCGGCGCGCCCGCTGCGATCCAGCGCTGGAGCGTCTCGCCCGATGAGAAGGTGGTGCTGGTCGAGCGCGTCAGCGCCACTCCGCTCGGGTTTCCGGCGATGCTGTTCCCTCGGCGCATCGAACTCTGGTCCACCGAGGACCGGGCGCCCGTCGTGATCGGCGACGCGCCGCTCGACGACCGCAGCACGATCGCCAGCGTGGCGCCGCTCGGGCCGCGCGTGCTGCGGTTCGCACCCGATGGCCGCGCGCTGCTGTGGGCCGAGTGGCAGGACACGCCGGGCGCCTCGCCGCTCGCAGCGGTGCGCGACACCGCGCTGCCCGTGCCGGGCCGCGATCGGTTGCGCTGGCTCGAGGCCCCGTTCACCGGCGCACCACGCGAGCTCACCACCTGCGAGTGGCGCGTGGACGAACTCCTGTTCGCGCCCGACGGTCGCGTGCTGGTGCAGGAGTCCTACGAGCCGCGCCGTGCCGCGCGCCAGTGGTGGTTCGCGCCCAGCGCGCCCGCCGAACGCCACGCACTCGTGCTGCGCTCCACCGAGGGCGTGTACGACGAGCCAGGCGAGCCGATGACCCGCCGGCAGCGCCATGCGTCGGTGCTGATCACCACCGCCGACGGCCGCGCGTTCTACCGCAATGGCCGCGGCTTCCACGCACGCGGCCAGCAGCCGTTCGTGGACCGCTGCGGGTTCGATGGCCGGGCGCGCGATCGCGTGTTCGAGAGCGCCGCCACGCACCTCGAGCAGGTCACGCATCTGCTCGCGGCCGATGGCCGGCGTTTCCTCACATTGCGGCAATCGGCCACCGAGCCGCCCAACCACTTCCTGCGCCGCAGCGGGGAGTCGCATGGCCTCGCTCTCACGGCGTTCACCGATCCGGCACCGGCGCTCTCGGCCGCGCAGCGCATGGCGTTCACGTTCACCCGCGAGGACGGCGTGAAGCTCAATGCCGAGGCACTGCTGCCCGCGGACTGGAAGCCGGGGACGCGGCTGCCCACCGTGTTCTGGATCTATCCCAACGACTTCCGCTCGGCCGCGGCCGCCTCCGAGAACCGCACCTCGCCGCAGCGCTTCGCCTCGCAGAGCCCGCTCAATCCCGAGGTCCTCGTCACGCAGGGCTATGCCGTCGTGCGCCCGGACCTGGCGATCGTGGGCAGCAACGACCAGTTCGTCGCCGAGCTGCAGAAGTCGGCCAAGGCGGCGGTCGAGGAGTGCGTGCGCCGCGGCTTCGCCGACCGCGACCGCATCGGCGTGGGCGGCCACAGCTATGGCGCGTTCGCCGCGGCCAACTGCCTCGCACACACGCGGCTGTTCCGTGCCGCGGTCGCGAGCGACGGCGCCTACAACCGCACGCTGACGCCGTTCACGTTCCAGGCCGAGACGCGCAGCCTGTGGGACGCCAAGGACACCTATCTGGCCATGTCGCCGTTCCTGCACGCGGACCGGATCGAGGCCCCGATCCTGCTCCTGCACAACCAGGACGACACCAACGTGGGCACACATCCCATGCAGTCCGACCGGCTGTTCGAGGCGCTCAACGGGCTGGGCCGCACCACGCAACTGATCCAGTACCCGTTCGAGGACCACGCCCCGGCGGCGCGCGAGACCGTGCTGGACTATTGGGCTCGTGCCACCGAGTGGCTCGACCGATACGTCAAGTCACCCCCGGCCGCGCGGGTCGCCGAAGGCCCGAGTGGGGCCGAGCGCCCGTGAGGCCCGATCGCGCTCCACACAACGCCTTGTCTTGACCCCCGCGGAAGGGGCTCCTTAGACTCCCTCCCCGACGCCCCGATCTGTGCACCCCTCCACCGGAGAATCCGCCTCCATGAAGGCTCTCGCCACCCGAGTCCTCGCGGCCGCCGCCCTCGCCATCGCCTGCGTGATGGCCCTGGTCGCCGCCACGGCTCCGAGCAAGATGCTCGAGCCCGACAAGCTGGTCATCCTCTCCACGGTCGACGTGAAGGGGAAGACCAGCCCCTGTGGTTGACACACGCCCAAGGGGGGCCTCGCCCGGCGGGCGAGCTACGCGGACAGCATCAAGGCGGCGTACGGACAGGTGATGTTGGTGGACGCGGGGGGGTTCTTCCCCGAGCAGGCCGACTACGAGGACGCCGCATGGTTCCTCATGGACGGCATGAAGCTGCTGGGCACGGACGCGGTGGGCATGGGCGAGAAGGAGCTGCGCTATGGCCGCAGCTTCCTGCTGGCCAACCTCAAGCGCACGCAACTGCCCATGGTCTGCGCCAACATCACGGACAAGACCACCAAGAAGCCGCTCGTCGCGCCCTGGCTCGTCAAGAAGGTGGGTGCGGTCAAGGTCGGCGTGTTCGGCCTGATGAGCGACAAGGTGGACACCGGTCCGTCGCGTGACTCGCTCGCCGTGTCCGAGCCGACGGCGGCGGCCACCAAGGCGGTCGCGGCGCTCAAGAAGCAGGGTGCCACGGTGATCGTGCTGCTCTCGCAGCTCGGCAAGGTCGAGAGCGAGGACCTGGTCACCGCGGTCGACGGCATCGATGCGGTGATCGTGGGCCGCAACGTGCCGCTGCTGCAGAAGGGCCGCATGATCAAGAACACGGTGGCGTGCTACGGCGGTGAGCAGGGCCAGTACCTGGGCCGCACGCTGCTCACGCTGAGCCCGGCGCGCAAGATGGTCTCGGGCGAGAACGAGACGTTCATCCTGGGCCCCGAAGTGGGCGAGAAGGCCGAGATCCTCGCGCTCGTCAAGAGCTTCGAGGACAGCTTCAACGACAAGCTCCGCAAGATCGAGAAGGAGCGCGTCGCCAAGCAGGCGGCCGGTTCCAGCAGCGAGAGCGGGCTCGAGGCCGATCACTTCCTGGGTGCCGAGGTCTGCGGCCGCTGTCACACGTCCGAGATGGCGCAGTGGAAGACCACGTCGCATGCGCGCGCCTGGGAGACGCTGGTCGACAACAAGGTCGACGCGCGCCCCGACTGCATCCCGTGCCACGTGGTGGGCTACCAGCAGGCGGGCGGCTGGAAGACCGCCGACGATGCCGCCAAGCTGGGCGACGTGCAGTGCGAGAACTGCCACGGCATGGGCACCGAGCACGACTCCTATCCCACGCAGGCGCGCCGCATCACGGCCGAGACCTGCATGACGTGCCACAACAGCACCACGAGCCCGTCGTTCGACTTCGCGATCTACCAGCCGCACGTGGTGCACTCGCCGGTGGCCAACCTGCCGCCGCTGCCGGTGAACCCGAACAAGAAGGCCAAGATGCTCGAGATGGGCAAGGGCCAGTAGCCGCACGCGTGACGACGTCACGAGCCCCCGCGCGGCTGCCCGCGCGGGGGCTTCGCGCATCTTGACGCCCGTTCGCGCACCCGCCACCCTTGGCTGCGAGGCCCAGAGCATGCGGCCCTGCGTGGGTGCAGGGCGCGCCGGCCGATCCACCCGCGCTCGCTCCCCATGCTCTGAGGTGCCCCCGTGGCTGCCACGCCGCCTGCCCCCGCCGTGCCCGCCGTGCTGAACGGCCTCGACTACCGCGAGTCCATCCTCGATACCGTGGGCGGCACGCCGCTCGTGCGCCTGAACAAGGTGGCGGCCGGGCTGCCCTGCCCGGTGCTCGCCAAACTCGAGGCGTTCAACCCC
>CADEFY010000253.1 GCA_902826705.1 uncultured bacterium | reverse complement strand
GTACGGCACCCAGGTACTCGAGCGGGCGCAGGATCTCGACCGTGGCCTCGGGGTGCGTGAGCACCGCGCCGCGCTGCCGCGGGTCGAGCCGGCCCGGATGCGACGTCTCGGCCTCGATGCGCACCATGCCCACATCGTGCACATGCGCGACGTAACCGAGCAGGTCCACCTCGGAAGGCGCCAGCCCCAGTTCGCGGGCGAGCGCGCGCGCCATGCGCACGCTCGAGCTGCCGCCCAAGTGCAGGTCTCTCTGCATGCGCGTCATGCAGCGCACGGCCTCGAGCGCATCTTCGACCACCCGCTCGCTGTCGGGGTAGGCGCCTGCACGCTCGAGCGCGCTCGAGATGCGCTCGGCGAGCAGCACGAGCAGCGCGAGGTCGTCGTCATCGAACGCCTCACCACTGCGCTTGTTGTTCGCGTTGAGCACCCCCACGACCTCGCCCTCGAGCCGCAGCGGCACGCAGAGCAGGGACTTGGTGTGGTACTGGGGGTGGTTCAGTCGGCGGAACCGGCGGTCGGTCTCGATATCCTCCACCCGCACGGCACGGCCCCACGCGGCCACCGCGCCGGAGACGCCCGAGCGCAGCGCGACGCGACGCGCCGGCATGTCCTCGCGGCCCCGGCCCGTCGCAGCCGCCACGAACAGGTCGCCGCGGTCAGGGTCGACCAGTGCGAGCGAGACGATCTCGGCATCGAGGGCGGTGGACACCATCTCCACGATCGCCTCGAACAGGGGCGCGAGGTCATCGCGCCCGAGCAGCGCGCGCGCGATGCGGCGCGCACGCGGCGACGCGACGGGCCGCACGGGCACTCGGCAGATGAAGCGAGCGCCGCGGCGCTCGCCCTGCGCGTCGAGCGGCTGGTCCACCTGCAAGCGGCCGCCATGGAGCTGCACGAGCGAACGTGTGATCGCCAGCGCGAGCCGGGTGCCCTCGTGCGATGAGCCGGCGCGGCGCGCGCGATAGAAGCCCTCGAACACCGCGCCGAGGTCCTCTGCCGGCAGCGGCGGGCCAGGGTCGGTGATGCTGCAGACCCACTCGTCGCCGCGCTGGTCGATCGCCACCCGCACCTCGCTACCCTCGGGTGAGAACTCGATGGCGTTGAGCAGCAGATTGGAGAGCACGCGGCGCATCATCTCGAGATCGACCTCGATGCGGGGATCGCTGTCCGCATCCACGCGGATCGCGATGTTGCGCCGCGTCGCCTCGGCGCGTACGCGCGCAACGGCTTCGCGCACCAGCTCCGACGCCTGTGAGGCACCCAGCCGCAGCGTGTGTTCGCCACCCTCGATCCGGGACAGGTCGTGCACATCGACGATCAGGCTCGAGAGCCGGTCGCACTCCTCGTCGATCACCTGCACGAAGCGCTGGCGCGGGGCCTGCGGGTTGTCGAGATTGGCGAGCAACGTCTCGGCGTAGGCCTTGATGCTGGCGAGCGGACTGCGCACCTCGTGCGCGACGATGGACATGAGACCGGCCGCGGCATCGTGCGCCTCGAGCAGCCGGCGCTCGAGCCGCGCAGCTCGCGCCCGCTCGTCGTCGAGTGCGCGCCGCAGGGACTCGCGTTCGAACGCCAGCGCCAGCGCGTCGGCCAGCGACTGCAGGAAGCGGCGGGCGTCGGCCGGGAAGGCGCGTGGCTCATGGAAGGCCACGAGCAGGAAGCCATGCGCGACGCCGCCCGCGAGGAGCGGCAGCGTGACGAGCGCCACGGGAGGCTGGGTCCAGAGCAGCGTCTCGCGGGCGGCGCGGTCGCCGCCCTCACCCTCGTCGAAGAGCGGCTGCTCCTGACGCAGGCACCATTCGACCGGACCACCGTGCTCCGAACGATACGGCGTCTCGACACCGCCACCCTCGATGCGGGTCAGCGTGCCGCTGCGCGGGTCGAGCCGCAGCAGTCGGGCATCGCTCGCCCCGAGCGCCTCGGTGGCACTGCGCGCGGCCACGCTCCAGGCGACACCGAGGTCGGTCGTGGCGCGGAGCGCCAGCACGGCCTCGGCGATCAGGCGGACGGGATCGTTCCCAGGGCCCTGGTTCCTTCCACGGCGATGCGGTGTGCTGGCCATGACGCGCTCAGGCGACGTCGCGCTCGGCGGGCGCGTCCTGGTCGCCGCGGCGACGACGCTCACCCACCAGCACGCTTCCCGGGATCCCCTTGCCGTGCGCCTTGAGCTCCTGCGCGATGTCGATCAGCTCGGCGAGGTGCGTGACCGGCACCCGGTCGGTGCTGACCAGGGCGATCGTCAGGCTCATGAGCGGCACGCGCTCGAGCACATGGCGGCGGCTCAGCACCTCGACGAACCCGCGATCGCGGTCAGCGCGATCGTACAGGTCCTGGGTGGCGGACTTGAACCAGTCGAGGATCTCCTCGCCGAGCGCTTCGGCGCACACCGGTGAGGTGAGCACCACGAAGTCGTCGCCGCCGATGTGACCGACGAAGCCCTCGGGACCACCGTGCCGCGCGACCGCCTCGGTGAGGATGCGCGCGAGAAGCTGGATCGCCTGGTCGCCGCGTGCGTAGCCGTAGTAGTCGTTGAACGCCTTGAAGTGATCGATGTCCACCTGCAGGAGCGCCAGCGACGTCCCCGTGGCGAGCCGGCGGCGGATCTCGTCGTTGATCGAGTGATTGCCGGGCAGTCCGGTGAGCGGGCTCGCGGCGCGCTGCTGGCGGCTCCAGTCGAGCGTGTTGCGGACGCGCAGCAGCAGTTCCTCGTTGTGGTACGGCTTCGTGACGTAGTCGTTGGCGCCACCCTGCAGCCCCTGCAGCTTGTCCTTGGGCTCGGCACGCGCAGTCAGCATCACGATCGGGATGTGCCGCGTGGTGAACGACGCGCGGATGCGATGGCAGACCTCGTGCCCGTCGAGCCGCGGCATCATCACATCGAGCAGCACGAGATCGGGCATGTGCTCGAGCACCTTGTCGAGCGCCTCCTGACCGTCGCTCGCCTCGATCACGGCGAAGCCGTTGGACTCGAGGAGCATGCGCAGCACCGAGCGGATGCTCGTGTCGTCCTCGGCGATCAGGATCGTGTATGCGTCCACTCGCTTCTCCGGCCCAGGCTCGGGAGTCCGCTTCGATGAGTCCGCACGCCACGGGGCGGCCGACCCCGGTGCACCAGGGTCGTGAGGACTCCCCCGGGTCATCGGCCGGCGGCGGGCCGGGCTTGCGCGGTTCCTCGCGGGGGTCGCCGCACGGCTGTTGCAGAGTGCACCGCTGGGACCCGCGGGTGGCGACCCGCGGCCCTTTCAGGCCAGTCCGGAGGCCTCGAGCGAGGAGGCGGCGTCGAGCTCCGGCCCCGCCGCCTCGCCGCGTGCCAGCCGCCGCGCGCCGACCCAGGCGATCATGGCGGCGTTGTCCACGCAGAAGCGCGGCGCCGGCACCTGCAGTGTGACCCCGAGCGACTCGCATCGCGTGCCGAGCGCCACCCGCAGCGCGCCGTTGCAGGCCACGCCGCCACCCAGGCGCAGCACGCGCGCGCCGGTCATGGCCAGGGCGCGTACGCACTTCTCGACCAGCGTCTCGACCACGGCGGCCTGGAACGAGGCCGCCACATCGGCGACCTGCGCGCGCGGCCAGGGCGGTGGTCCTGCCCCCGCGAGCGCATGACCGACGGCGGTCTTCAGGCCCGAGAACGACAGGTCACAGCCTGGGCGGTCGAGCATGGGCCGAGGGAATGCGAATGCGTCGGCACGCCCCTCGCGGGCGAGCGCCTCGATCGCGGGTCCGCCGGGGAAGCCCAGCCCGAGTCGCTTGGCGACCTTGTCGAACGCCTCACCCGCGGCGTCATCGAGCGTGGCCCCCAGCCAATGGGCCTCGCCGAATCGCGGCACGGACACGAGCTCGGTATGTCCGCCCGAGACGACCAGCGCCACGAAGGGTTCTGCCGCCTCGCCATGCTCGAGCCCCGCCGAATGCAAATGCGCCTCGATGTGGTCGATCCCGACGAGCGGCCGCCCCAGCGAGAGGGCGAGTGCCTTGGCGTAGGCCACGCCGATCACCAGCGAGCCCACGAGCCCCGGCGCATGCGTCACCGCGAGTCCGGTCACGTCCTCGAGCGATCCCCCGGCCTCATCGAGCGCGGCGCGCATGGCGAGTGGCAACTGGGTGAGGTGCGCCCGCGAGGCCAGTTCCGGCACGACGCCGCCATAGAGCCGGTGCACGTCCTGCCCCGCGACGACATGGGCGCGCAGTCGCGCGCCGTCCTCGAGCAGGGCGACCGAGGTGTCGTCACAGGAGGTCTCGATCGCCAACACCAGCCGGCCGGCGCCCCACTCGGTCACGCGTCCTCCGGTGCGAGCGCCGCATCGAGCCACTCCATGTAGCGGGGCGCTCCGGCGGCGATGCGCACGGCGACGCACTCCGGCGTCTGGTAGGGGTGCAGCTCGTGCAGGCGCGAGAGCAGTGCCGTCCAGTCCTGCTTGCGCGTCTTCATGAGCACGACCACCTCGCGCGCGTCCTCCACCGCCTCCTGCCAGCGGTAGATCGACCGGGCGCCGGGCAGCAGGTTGGCGCAGGCGATCAACCGCTCCTCCACGAGCGCGCGCGCGACACGCGCGGCCGACTCCTCGTCGGCGAACGTGCTGAAGACGATCAGGGCCTCGGTCATGGCGTCCTCCGCTCGGCGCTCAGCGCACCAGCGCCGCGTAGGCGATCCAGCAGTCATCGTTGTCGAGCGTGCGGCGCGGGTAGAGCACGCCGTTGTGCGTGCGCCGATCCCGTGTCCAGCCCTCGGACCACACCTCGACCTCGCGGAAGCCCGCCTCGAGTGCGCACTCGCGCAACTCCGGAAGCGTCCACATGCGCCAGTCGTAGGTGAAGGCGCGGGCCATGCGGCGCCCGGCGCGGGACTCGAAGTGGATGTGCGCGAGCAGGCGCCGCGTCA
>CADEFY010000252.1 GCA_902826705.1 uncultured bacterium | reverse complement strand
CCTGCGGCTCAACACCGATGCGCGCGAGACGGACGGCTTCGCCGGGCTGCGGTTCGACCGCGCGGGCGGCTGGCTGTCGCTGATGAGTTCGGCGTCGCAGGCCGAGCGCGGCATCGCGGCCCAGCTCGACACCGACGCGCCGCGGTTCTGGCGCTACCCGCGCGTGGCGCGATCGCTCACCGTGCTCTCGGGTGGCAGCGGCATGCGCGCCGCGCCGTGGGGCGGCGAGGCAGGCGTGAACGCCAGCTTCGGCTACGACGTGGGCGGCTACGAGATCGACGCGTTCGATTCGCGCGACTACTCGGTGCTCGAGACGCAGGAGGACGGCGACCAGCGCACGCTGTCGATGCGCGTGCAGGCGAGCCAGCGCTTCGGCCGACGCCTCGACTTCGATCTGGGGGTCACGACCAGCCAGGTCACGTTCGACGAGACGCTCGACCAGGGGCCGGCCAGTCGCTATCGCCAGCGGATGTGGAGCGTGGCGGGCGAGTCGATGCTGCGCTTGCCCACCGAGGGAACCGGACTGCTCGAGGAGATCGACCTGAGCCTGGGCGCGGCGATCGACCGCTCCACGTATCCCCTCGCGGGCGGCAAGCCGGCGCTCGAGGGCCAGGACGAATGGGGCGGCCGGGCCGGCGTGAGTGCGCTCCTGGCGGACGGCGCCGTGAGCGTGCATGCGAGCGTCAATCGCCGCGCGCGGTTCCCGTCGCTTCGCGAGCTGTACTCGGGAGCGCTCGGCCGGTTCGATCCCAACCCGAGCTTGAGGCCTGAGCAGCTCGTGGCGTTCGAGGGCGGCGTCACGTGGCGCGACTCGCACGGCACGCTGCAACTGGTCGGGTTCCATCAGCAGCTCGATGACGCCGTGGTGCGCATCCGTGTGGGGCCGCTGTTCCGCCGCGTGAACCAGGAGGGCCTGCGCAGCACCGGTGTCGAGGTGGTGGGCTCGCGCTCGTTCGGCCGGCTCGCGGTGAGCGCCGACGTCGAGGCCAAGCAGGTGGAGCTGCTCGACCCCAGCGCCGCGCTCGAGCGCCCCGAGAACCTGCCCGAGCTGGCCGGTGGCCTGCGCGCGCAGTTCGCGCTGCCGAGCGCGTGGACGATCGGCGCCGGCGCGCATCACACCGGCGAGCAGTTCGCGATCGACCCGAACACGGGCGACCTCGCCACGCTGCCCGCGCGCACGCGCATCGACGCCGACCTCGGGCGCACGTGGAGGATCGGCGCGGGCTGGGCCAGCACGCTGCACACGCGCCTGGCGGCCGAGAACCTGGGCGACGAGGCGATCTACGACGCGTTCGGCCTGCCCGAGCCGGGTCGCACGATCCGGTTCGATGTGCGGCTGAACTAGCGTTGCCACGTCTCGCGACTGCTACGGCGAGCGCCGCCCTGCTGGTGGGGCTGGCGTTCGCCGCCGGTTGCGGCAGCGATCCGGCGGGGCCGGTGACGCCCGGCCAGCCACGCATGTATCGCATGGGGTTCTCGGCGATCCCGCCGCGGCCCGAGCTGGCCGCGGTGATCGAGACCGTCGACCGCATGGCGCAGCACTCCGACGTGGCGCTGATCTTCGGCGAGCCGCCGTGGGACTCGCTGCTCGCGGGCGTGGTGCCCGCCGACTACGTGGCGCGCGAGCGCAAGCCGCTCGCCGATTTCTTCCGCGCCAAGGGCCTGCGCGTGTGGGTGTACCTGGATCCCGCCAACGGGCTCGACCGCTCGGGCGAGTCGGCGATGCTCGTGGCCGCCGGCCGCAGCATCACCGAACCCGCGATCCAGTTGCTCTACCGCCAGTTCGCCGCCGCGCTCGACACGCTGGTGCGGCCCGATGTGATGGGCCTGGCGGTGGAGACCAACCTGATCCGCGCCCTGTCGTCGCCCACGCTGTACGCCGCCGTGCGGCAGGTGGCCGCCGATGCGGCGGCCGACGTGCGTGCGCTGGATGCGAACGTGCAGTTGTCGGCCAGCGTGCAGGTGGAGACCGCGTGGGGCCGGCTGCCCGTGGGCGCCTACCAGGGCGTGGACACCGACTTCGCCGACTTCCCGTTCACGCAGGTGCTGGGGCTGTCGAGCTACCCGTACTTCGTGTGGGCCGCGCCCGAGAGCCTGCCGCCGGACTACTACTCGCGGCTCGTGCAGGGCCGCACGACGCCGGTGGCCATGATCGAGGGCGGCTGGACGTCGGAGAACGTGAGTGGCGTGACGAGCAGCCCCGATGCGCAGCGGCGCTACCTCGCGCGGCAGGCGCAACTGCTCGACGCCGCCCGATCGGCCGCGGTGTTCCAACTCACGTTCGCCGACCTGCAACTGACGAGCCTTCCGCCCGATGCAGCCGCGGGCATCCTGCCGTTCTCGCGTCTGGGACTGGTCGACTCGGCGTTCACCGCGCGGCCCGCACTGCAGGCGTGGGACGCGACGTTCGCGCGACCGCGCGTGGGCGGCGCGGGAGTGCCCTGAGTCCCGCTCGCTGGGAACGCGCTGGCTACCCCTTGGCCTTGGGAGGCAGGGTGGCGACGAAGTCGAGCGCGCGATCGATCCAGAACCGCAGCGTCGCGGCGGTGGCGATGCCCGGGGCGTCGACGAACACATAGCCCGCCATGGGCTTGCCCGTGAACGCCATGACGCGGGCGTGCGGGCGCGCGAGCGAGTCCTGGCGCAGCGCCTTACCGACTCGCACCATGAGCGCGCGATCCGAGACACCCACGAACATGTGCCCGTGACTCAGGAACGCGACACCGCCGAACATCTTCTTCTCGGTGACGCCGGCTCTGCCGGCGACCGCCGTACGGATGCGCGAGGCGAGTTGCTCGTCGTAGGGCATGGGATCCTCGGGTGGAGATGGAGCAAGTGCCTGCGAAGCGACTCCCTTGCGCTCAGGAGGTCGATCCACACAACTCGACACTCTTCGTGTACAGCGCCTGAGCGAGGGCGTCGTCGTGCGCGAGTGGATTGGGCGATCGCATGGGCCAGCCGCCCCGGCGGTCCCCGCGGTTCGCGTACAGGATGCTGACCTGGCTGAAGTAGCTGCCGCTGTGCTCCGGGGCCCGGTCGTCGAGCAGGCAGTGCAACTGGGTCTGCGCGCCATCTTCGGCGGACATCATGCCGGGCAGGCCGCTGAAGGGGCGCAGCAGCACGTTCTGCACGAACGGCGGCATGGAGTGCTGCACGAGCTGCGAGCGGATCCAACCGGGGTGGACCGAGAAGGCCGAGACGCCACTGCCCTGGAGGCGCTGGGCGAGGTGGCGTGCGTAGAGGACCACCGCGAGCTTGGACTGGTTGTAGGCCAGCGTCGGGTCATAGCCCCTCACGGCGAAGTCGAGGTCATCGAGCCGGAGCTCTCCGGGCCGACCGCCCATCCCTGCGTGAGCGACGCTCGAGACGCACACGACACGGCTGGGTGCGCTCGCCTTGAGCGTGTCGAGCAGCAGCTCGGTCAGCAGGAAGTGCGCGAGGTGGTTGACGCCGAACTGCCGCTCGATGCCGTCCGCGGTGCGGCTCTGCGGACACATCATCACCCCAGCGTTGTTGACCAATCCATCGAGACGGCTGTGTGCGGACTTGAACGCGGCCACGAACCGGCGCACCGAGTCGAGTCGATCGAGGTCGAGTTCCGAGACGTCCACGGATCCGCGCGCCGAGGCCAGCGGGGCCACGGCACTCCTGCCGGCGTCCACGCGGCGGCACGCGGCGACCACGTGCGCACCCTGGCGCACGAGCTGCGCGGTGGTCGCGAGCCCCGCCCCCGAGTTGGCACCCGTGACCACGTAGACGCGGCCGGAGAGGTCCTTGGCGAGGAGTGCGGGGTCGCAACGGAGGATCCTGGGCATCAGGGGGTGCTCTCGGGTCTGTCTCGGTCCGCCGCGGCGATCATCGTGCCACCATCTCCACGCGGCGATTGGCGGTCTTGCCGGAGTCGGAACGGTTCGTCCTGGCCGGGCTCAGCGGCCCGACGCCGTGCGCGGACAATCGGCTGGCCGCGATCGCGTGGCGCGTGGTCAGCGCCGTCACGACGGCCCTGGCCCGGTCCATCGACAGCGCCATGTTGTGTTCGAGCGTCCCGTCGGTGTCGGTGTGCCCCACGATGAACACCTGCAGCGCCGGATCGGACTGGAGGAACTGCGCGATCACCTCGAGCGCCGGCTTGGACTCGGGCGTGAGCACGGCCTTGTCGGTGTCGAAGAAGAGCCCGTCGAGCACGACCCGCCCCTCGGCGGCCAGCCCGCGCCGGAGCGCCTCGGCGGTCACGGTCACCTGCCCGCGGTCCATGGTCTTGACCTCGAGGATGTCGATCTGGTGGCGCGGCTTCATCACGGCGATCGCCACATAGGTCTCGGACTGATCCGACACCCGCTTGGCCGACAGGTACCAGAGCGGCGCGGACGTGTACTTCATGCCGGTCACCCGGCCCCAGCGGCTCCCGGCCCACGCGGGGCCGCACGCGTCGGCGCCACACTCGAACAGGATCGAGAACCCGGCGGCCTGCAGCGCCTGCTTGTAGTTGGCGAGGATCTCGTGCTGGGAGCGGCCCGCGGGGTTCTCGTAGAACAGCCCGGTGAGCGTGCCCGTGGCCGTCATGGTGCGGATCACCTCGTCGTCGGTCTTGCCCTTGGGATCGAGCGACGTGACCACCTTGTAGGTGCTGTGCCCCGGGTCGTCCCGACGTGCGAGCACGGAGCCCGTGTACGGCTTGATCAGCGGGTGGTCCTGCGGGGCGGCGATGGTGTGCGAGGCGGTGACCAGTGCCACCGCGAGCATGAGGGACTTCATTCGGACGAAGGGCATCAGAGGGTTCTCCCATGGGTGCGGACCAGCGGCCGAAGCTCGGCGCCGCCCGACACTCCGGTGAGGGGCATCACACCAGCACTCATGGCTCCTCATGGCGGCTCACGACG
>CADEFY010000251.1 GCA_902826705.1 uncultured bacterium | reverse complement strand
GCGCAGCGCCACACGGCGCGCGTCGTCGATCGCATCCAGCGTGCAGCATGCGCGCGGGCTCATGGGCGTCTTCCCATAGCACGCGAGCCGCAGTGTCACGCCGGTCACCGCGTGCCCCTGCTCGGCGAGCAGCGCGGCAGCCACGGCGCTGTCGACGCCGCCGCTCATGGCGGCGAGTACGTTCACGGGCGCGCCCCGACGGCGCCGCTCTGGCGCACAGCAGCCACCGCCTCGGGCACAAGAGTCGCCGCGCGCGCGACGTCGTCGGCCGACGTGGTGCGGCCGAACGAGAAGCGGATCGCGCAGATCGCCAGCTCGCGGCTCACGCCCATCGCCGTCAGCACGGCCGAGGGCTCCACGCCACCGCTGTGGCAAGCGGCGCCGGCGGAAGCGCACACGCCCCGCGCATCGAGCGCCATGAGCATGTGGTCGCTGCGCGCGCCCGGGAACGACACCTGCGATGTGCCCGGCAGGCGCGGCACGCGGGCGCCGTGCACCACGGCGTCCGGCAGCGCCGCGAGCACCTGGCGCTCGAATGCATCGCGCAGTCCGGCGATGCGCACGGACTCAGTGGCGATCTCGCGCGCCGCGGCTTCGGCCGCGAGCCCCAGCCCCACGATCCCTGCTGCGTTCTCGGTGCCGCCGCGACGTCCGCGCTCGTGCCCGCTGCCGCGGAAGAGCGGCGCGAGCGGCGCGCCCTGGCGCACGATCACCGCTGCGGTGCCCTTGGGCCCGCCGAACTTGTGCGCCGAGAGCACCAGGTAGTCCACGCCGAGCGCGGCGGCATCCACGGGCACCTTGCCGGCGCCCTGGACGGCATCGCAGTGCACGAGCATGCCGCGCGCGTGCGCCGCGGCGGCCAGCTCGGTCACCGGCTGCAGCACGCCGGTCTCGTTGTTGGCGAACATCAACGACACCACGGTCGTGCCCTCGGGCAACGCGTGCACGGCAGCCACGGGCGTGCGGCCGTCGGCGTCGCATGGCAGCGACTGATGCGACCAGCCGAACTGCTCGAGCAGTTCGGCGGCGCCGTGCACCGCATGGTGCTCGATCGCCGCAGCCGCCACGATGCGGCCGTGGTCCCGCCGGGCCAGCGCCGCGCCGATCACGGCCAGATGGTCGCCCTCGGTGCCGCCCGAGACGAACACGACCTCGTCGGCCCTCGCCCCCACCAGCGCCGCGACCTGCTCTCGGGCGCGCTCGATGGCCGCGCGCGCCTGCATGCCGGCCCGATGCGGGCTCGAAGGGTTCGCCCCGAGGTCGGTGAGCGCCTGATGCATGGCGTCGGCGACCTCGGGGCGGACCGGCGTGCTGGCGTTGTGGTCGAGGTAGATCATGCGCGGGGTGCCGCGCTCACGCGCGGCAGGGCTCAGTGCTGGTGCGCGCCGGGCTGCTGCGCCTGGCCGATGAACTTCTCGAGCACGTCGATCGACTCCTTGGCCGAGAGCGCCTCGGGCGACTCGGGCGCCAACTCGACCACCTTGCGCCACATGCGGATCGCATCGCGGTAGATGCCCGCGTCGGCGAATGCCACGCCCATCGTGAAGTAGGCGCAGTGTGAGCGCGGCTTGGTGCGGATCAGCTCGCGCAACTGCGTCATGGCCTTGTCGTACTGGCCCACCGCGTAGTACGAGCTGGCCAGCCGGCACATCGCCACCGAATCGCTGGGCGCCACCTGCAGCGCGCGCTGGTAGTAGCCCTGCGCTTCGGGCGCGTGGCCCTGCGCATCGCTGACGACGCCGAGGTTGACCAGCACCTTCACGTCCTGCGGCTTGATGCGCTCCGCGCGCGACAGCACGCGCGCCGCCTCCGGCATGCGCTCGCGGTCCATGTACATCACGCCGAGCTTGTACAGATTGTCGAACTTGGTCGAGTCCTTGGCCACGGCGCGTTCGAGCAGCGTGAGGCTGTCGACCACAGCGGGCGCCGACTTGCTGGCCGCGGGCTTGGGCTGCGCGAGCGCCTGAGAGACCACGAGCGCGAGGATCAGGGACGCGAGCAGCGAGACGAAGCGCTTCAAGCGATTCCTCCGGTCTGGAGTGCAGTGGCGAAGATCGGCAGGGAGTCTAGCACGGCTCAGCCCGCCAGGGCGCCGAGCGCCTGCTCCAGATCGGTCCAGAGATCGTCGATCGTCTCGATCCCCGCCGACAGTCGCACCAGGCCCTCGGGGATGCCCGCACGGGCGCGGCCCTCGGGGCCGATCATGGCGTGCGAGGTGTGCGCCGCGAGGCTCGAGAGCGACTCCACCGCGCCCAGGCTGGGGCCATGCTTGATCACGCGCAGCGCCTCGACGACGCGCCTGGCCGCATCGGCGCCCCCGAGCACCTCGAAACCCAGCAGAGGGCCATAGCCCAGGCGCATCTGGCGAGTGGCGAGCGCGTGCTGAGGATGATCGCGCAGTCCGGGGTAGAACACACTCGCCACACGCGCGTGGCGCCGCAGCCGCTCGGCCAGTTCGAGCGCGTTGGCATTGGCGGCCCGCACGCGCAGCGTCATGGTCTTGAGGCTGCGCTCGATGAGCCAGGCGGTCTGTGGATCGGGCATCGGCCCGAGCATCGTGCGCAGGTCGTAGAGCCGGGCGATCTGCGCGCGCGAACCCATCGCGGCGCCTGCCAGCACGTCGCTGTGACCCGAGATCGACTTGGTCGCGCTGTACAGACTGAGGTCGCACCCGAGCTCGAGCGGACGCTGGCCGAGCGGCGAGGCGATCGTGTTGTCGATCGACACGAGGCAGCCGTGCTGATGTCCCAGCGCCGCCGCGGCCGCGATGTCGAACACGGTCAGCGTGGGGTTGATCGGGCTCTCCAGGTGCAGCACGCGCGTGCTCGCACGGAACGCCGAGGCCCATGTGTCCGGCTGGCGTGCGTCCACGAACGTGACGTCCCAGCCGAACCGCTCGCGGCCCCACGTCAGGAAGTGCTGCGTCCCGCCATAGCACGGGTCCACGCACACGACATGGTCGCCGGAGCGCAGGTGCGCGAAGAACGCGGTCGAGATCGCCGCCATGCCCGACGGGAAGAGCAGCGCATCCTCGCTGCCCTCGAGGTCGGCGAGCCGGCGCTCCACGGCGTGCACGGTGGGGTGTCCCGAGCGCTGGTAGGCGGCGCCCGCGGCGCCGGCGGCCTTGGCCGCGAGCAGCGCGTCGAGTGAGTCGAACGAGAACGTGGCGCTGTGCACGATCGGCGTGGACACCGCGCCGGTGTGCTCGGGCTCGGGGCCATGCACGAGCCGGGTCTCGAGGGAGGGGCGCGGATCGCTCACGTGGGCCTCGGGGATCGGAGGTGGCAGGCGCGCCGGTCGCGCGCTACGGTCGGCGCATCCTACATGACGCGCATCGACCCAGCGGCGATCCGCCGCATCGCCCTCATCCGCCCGCGATTCCTGGGCGACCTCTGCCTCACGCTGCCGTTGCTCGAGGCCGCCCGCGCCGCCTGCCCGCAGGCGCAGGTCGCGTACGTGTGTGAGCGCGGCCTCGCGCCGCTGCTCGCAGGCGATCCACGCATCGACCGCGTGATCGCGGTGCCCGCTCGCCCGGGCGTCGGAGAGACGCTGGCGATCGTACGCGCACTGCGAGCCTTCGCACCCGACCTCGTGCTCGACTGCTTCTGCAATCCGCGCACGGCGGTCTGGAGTGCCGCGAGTGGCGCGCCTGTGCGTGTGGGCTACCCCCACAAGGGCTGGCGCTCGGCGCTCTACACGCACCACGCGCGGCCGCGCACGCTGAGCGCGACGGGATTCCACCTGGCGTCGCTCGCGGCGCTCGGCTGGAGCACGCCCGCCAAGCCGGTCACTCCGCGCCTGCACATCACCGACGCGGCGCGTGCCGAAGCCCGGGCCGCGCTCGATGCGCTCGGGGTGCCCGCCGCATCGAGGCTCGTGGGCTTCCACGCCGGTGCGCGCTGGCCCACGCGCCGCTGGGCGCCGGAGCGGTTCGCGGCCCTGGCCGGCCATCTGCTCGCCGCACACGCCGATGCGGTCGCGCTCTTCACCGCGGGGCCGGGCGAGGAACCGGCGGCGCGCGAGGCGCTCGCGTCACTGCCGGCGGGGCGCGCGCACCTCGTGAGCGGCTGGCCGCTGCCGCGGTTCGTGGCGCTGCAGTCGCTGTGCGCGGCGTTCGTCTGCGGTGACACGGGGCCCGTCCACACGGCGGTCGCGGCCGGGGCCCCCACGTTGGGACTGATGAGCCGCAACCGTCCGGCCATGTTCTTCCCATACCCCGAGTCGCAGGGCCATCGCGCATACACGGCGCGGGTCGAGTGCAGTCCGTGCCATCGCGACTCCTGCAGCGACCTGCGCTGCCTGCACCGGCTCACGGTCGACGGCGCCTGGGCGCGGCTGGCGACCATGCTGAGTGCGCCAGTCGCAGCCCCCGCGGGCATGGACTAGCATCGCCGCCTCAGACCTCGGACTCCGCCTTCCGTCCCCCGGAGGCTCCATGGCGCATCCCATCGTGACGTTCACCTCGGACTTCGGGCTCGACGACTGGTTCGTGGGCGTGGTGCACGGCGTGCTGCACGGCATCGCACCGCACTCGCCCGTGGTCGACCTGGTGCACACGATCACACCCGGCAATGTCGCCCACGGCGCGTTCGTGCTCGAGGCCGCGGCCCCGGACTTCGCGCCCGGCACCGTGCACCTGGCCGTGGTCGATCCGGGAGTGGGCACGGACCGCCGCGCGCTCGCGGTGCGGGCGCATGGCCAGTGGTTCGTGGGGCCGGACAACGGACTGCTCGAGTGGGCGCTCGCGGCGCCCGGCTCCGAAGTGCATGCGCTCACGGAGGCACGCTGGTTCCGACGGCCGGTGAGCCGCACGTTCCATGGCCGCGATGTGTTCGCGCCCGTCGCTGCGCACCTGGCGTGTGGGGTGCCGCTCACCGACCTGGGGCCCCGCATCGCCGA